>JAUSEJ010000135.1 GCA_030650265.1 Dehalococcoidia bacterium
ACAACATCACTGTTGCCAACAAGGGTACGGCTGACATTTCGAATATCTATGTGGCTGGTTTGATTCCCGAAGGAGCCAAGTTCGATTCAGTTGTCACCACTCCTGCTGGTTCCAGCTCTCTGGGCGCTCAAGGGAACGTGGTAGCCTGGCTGGTAACCCGCGTACCTGCCAACGGCAGCGTTACTCTATCTTACAAGCTAAATGCACCTGATGGCTCGGGAGCGGTAAACGCCTATGCTTCTTGGAAGGCCCCCACGGCCGGCTCCGCATTGAGCGCCGCGATCACCCGAGCTGTAGCCGTTGAGGCCGGGTCACCGACTCGTGGCTGCATGGCTTGCCATTACAGTGTGACTCTTGCCCGCGAGAGCGAGCGGGGTGGGCCAAATCATCCCAAGATTGCCAACGATGCTGATGTAAGTGTTTGCCTCGGCTGCCACGGGGCTGCCGCCGACAGAACCGGCTTGGCTCCGAAGATGCTTCGCACCATCGTTCATGCGGCCCACATGAACAGCGACACCTTCATCGGCCGGTACAAGGGCAACTGCTTCACCTGCCACGACATCTCCGAGACCGGCGCGTGGACGCTGCTATACGACAAAGTAGTGGCGAACCAGTACGGCGTCCCGGACACCAAGTATGTGAACCCCAAAGGCTACGCTGCTTCTGGTCGACCCATTGTCGACGTGAAATAGGATCGCGAGCGAGGTCTCCGGTCCGACAGGGTCTGTCTTCTAAGCACGTGGGGGCGGGTTACAAATCCGCCCCCACATGCTTCTCCGAAAACTAATGAGACTCAAAGGACAGTTTCCAGAGCGAAACTTGCCGGCAACTCCCTTGGCCAATATAGGAAGAGGTCCCAATGAAGAATAAGCTGGCAGTCGTAATCGCCGTTGGCCTGGTATTGACTGTTTCACTTTCGGGATGTGTTTTCACCGCCACTGAGGACGAAGGGCCATTCCTGCCCGGCCCCAGTGAAGTGAAGGAACTCGTGCGCGAAGTCTCTGGTATCCGCTCTCTGTCGATCTCTGCCGACGGTAACAGGATGATTTACGTAGCCTTTACCGACCCGGCTAACGAGCGAATATACCTGGTTATCAGAGACGCAAGAAACGGACGAGCTCTCCAGCTTTATGAGCATACCAATATTAGAGCGGCCTCCTGGGGGCCTGATAGCGCCTCGTTCACCTACCTCGACGAAGCCGAAGGCGAACAAAAGCGAACCATTGGCGTCATGGCAGAGCAGGCGTTAGCGATGGAAGGCGTTGTCGATCTCATGTTATACGATATGGTCTCCGGTCCGGCCTGGTCACCTGATGGACGATTTGTCGCCTTCTGGTCGCGCAAGAACCTGAACGAAGAGACAGCCCAAACAGCCTTGTGGCTGGTGCGTCCAGATGGGAGCGACTTAAGAACTCTCTACGGCGGGTCGAATGCCAAGACAATTGGCACTATCACCGGCAACCTAACCTGGTCGCCAGACACCAGCCAACTTCTCTTCACGATGGGCAAAGGCAACGCTGTAAATGCCTTCGTCATGGAAAGGCGAGGAGGGGAGCCTAAGAACCTGACGTCCAACTACCTCAAGGTCTCCGACCTTTCATGGTCGCCCAGCGGGAAGAAGATTGCCTACGCGGCAATCGAAAGAGAGCGACCTGAGGTGTCACCAAAGATAGGGGTCATGAACACCGACGGCTCAGGTAAGACATTGCTTGGCCCAAGTGGCTGGCCTGTAGGCTGGATTCCCAATAGCGGCGAACTGGCCTATCTCAGCTTTGACGGCGACATCAAGACTCCGCGGGTTTCGCGACGACTCGAAGCCGTCAACGTCAGGACCAGGGCCGTACGTCTATTGGCCGAGGTGGAGGAAGACACAATCATCGCCGCTGCCACGTCCAGCGACAGCCGCGTTTTCTTCGTGACCGCCGACGAGCAGGGCATCGGCCAGATCATGGTGGTCGAATAATTGGCTTCCTTTGTTCTGCAACGATCCAATTATTCGAGGATCGTGTTATCGATTAACCTCGTCTTGCCAATTCGTACGGCAAGGGATAAGAGAGTTGGGCCGGCGATAGTGTCCAGTTCCTCCAAGGTTCTAACGTCGGCCACGCTAACGTAATCGATCCTGGCCAGCGGCTCCGACTCTATGAGCGCCGTCATTGCCAGGCGCAGCTTCCCGGCGCTTTGCTCTCCCGCTTGTCGCATTTCGCTGGCCAACTTGAGGGACCGGTGCAAGACTAACGCCGCACGTCTTTCCTCGCCATTGAGGTAGACATTGCGGCTGCTCATGGCCAGACCATCTTGTTCCCTCACCGTTGGCATCACGACTACCTCGACGTTCAGGTCAAGGTCCGTTACCATCTTCCCGATGACGATGGCCTGCTGAGCATCTTTTTGGCCGAAATAGGCCCTGGTTGGCTGAACAATGTTGAACAGTTTGTTCACGATAGTGGCAACCCCCTTGAAATGGCCGGGTCGAATGGCCCCTTCAAGCCGCCCGGTTATTCCACCGACTTCCACGGAGGTATTGAATCCATCGGGATAGAGCTCCTCGACCGAAGGCATGAACACCAGGTCGACTGCCTCGCTTGAAAGCATGGCGAGATCCCGTTCCGGATCGCGCGGATAGCGGGAAAAATCCTCGTTCGGACCGAACTGGGTGGGATTAACGAAAATGCTGGCAACCACCAAGTCGTTCTCCGGCCGGGCTCGGCGGGCCAGAGAAAGATGGCCCTCGTGAAGATAGCCCATGGTCGGCACAAAACCCACCGTGCCAGACGCGTCGCGCCTCACTTTCTTCATCACAGCAACCGTATCGACAACTCTCATAATACACCTCGGTGTAGGGGGTTAGGGGCCGGGGAACTGTCCCCTGTCCCCTGTCCCCTGTCCCCTGTCCCCTCACCCCTAGCCCCTAACCCCCAGGCTCGCCTCCACCTCTGCCAGCACTGCATTCCGTGGGTAGGGGCGAATAATCATTCGCCCCTACGGCTTGCCGCCAGGCTCGCTTCCACCTCTGCCAGAACAGCATTATCTATGATGAAGCTCTCTTTGGCAGTCGGGAAGGCACTGGAGCGAACTTCGTCTACATATAGTTTGGCCGCGCCCCGAATGGTCTCACCCAATTGGGCGTATTGTTTGGCGTGCTTGGGGACAAAATCGGATATGAGACCCAGCAGATCGTGAATCACTTGAACCTGTCCATCGCAGCCCACACCGGCGCCAATGCCAATTGTCGGCACGCTCAATCGACCTGTAATCAGCCTCGACAATCGGGCCGGGACACATTCGAGGACGATGGCGAACGCTCCCGCCTGTTCAAGAGCTTCGGCGTCGGCCACAATGTCCAACGCGGCCGAGGCGCTCTTGCCTTGAACCTTCTGACCGATCTGGTTGATCGATTGCGGCGTAAGACCGATGTGGCCCATAACCGGGATGCCGCAGTCCACTATCCGCCTCACCTTCTCGGCCATCTTCACGCCGCCCTCCAGCTTGACCGCCTGTACGCCGGCCTCCTGAATGAATCGACCGGCGTTCTTGATCGCCTCGTCGACGCCGGCGTGGTAGGTCATGAAAGGCATATCACCTACCACCAGCGCTCGCTTAGTCCCTCTGGCCACCGCTTTGGAATGGTGAATCATCTCATCCATTGTGACCGGAAGGGTATTCTCGTAGCCCAACACCACCATCCCAAGGCTGTCACCAACGAGCAACATGTCCACGCCAGATTCATCTAGCAGCCTGGCGGTGGAGAAGTCGTAGGCGGTGAGCATGGTGATCCGATCATCTTTGGCCTTCATCTCCCGCAGTTGTCCGACCGTGACCCGCATAATTCAACTCCTTTCGCCTGTTGCGCTCGTCAACGTACACAAGACTCGGATGAGCGAACACCGCTTCCGCTTCAGTCATGGTGCAATACGACAAGATTATTACCGTATCGCCCTTGTGAATCAGCCTCGCGGCCGCCCCGTTCATGCAGATCACGCCTGAGCCGGCGGGACCTTCGATGGCATAGGTCTCCAGCCTGGCTCCGTTGTCAACATCTACCACGTGAACCTGCTCGTAGGGCAGTAGATTGGAGGCAAGCATCAACTCTTTGTCAATAGTAATGCTTCCTTCATAGTCCACATTAGCCTCGGTCACTTTGGCCCGGTGGATTTTACCTTTAAGCATGGTTCTCATTCTTCATTCCTCCGACAGTAGTTTGGTTGGAGCATTATTCTCATCTCCCCGGCGCGTTGGTCGTCTATTCTTCCCTTGGCAAGAGCGATTGGAACCGTCTGCAGGCCCAACAGTCTGTAGGCATCCAGAAGCCCGGGAGCCCGTTCCGCGAGGGCTTTGATGTGCTTTTCGATAGTTCCAAGATCGCCGCGAGCGATGGGTCCCGTAAGACAGTTGGGAAGGCCCACCTTGGTAATGTTATTGACAGTTCCCCGAATGAGGGGCAGAAGGGCGTCGGTCGCCTCGCTGGTGGACACACCAAATTGCTTCCAGAGATCGGTGGCCATGCTAACGAGAGCTACCATATAGTTGCTGGTTAGAACGGCCGCGGCGTGATAAAGAACCTTGTCTCCAGGGCCCAGCCGCACACAAGTTCCACCGAGATCTTTCGCCATGGCCTCGAGGGTCCCCAGCAACAAGCCCTCGGCCTCCAAAGCGAAAGTGGATCCGGGCAGATTCTCGATCGCCTCCTCCACGCTGGCGAAGGTCTGAAGCGGATGCAAGGCTCCCACCGAAGCCCCCGACTTGCGCGCCGCTTCCAGCACGTCGAGAGAATCGGCGCCGCTGCAGTGGACAACCGACTTACCGGCACGCCAGGCGCACTGCGAAACAACCGGTCCAATGGCGCTATCTGGTGTGGTAACAAAGACGAGTTCGGCGGCCTCCACCACACACTGTCCATCGGCGTAAGCCTCGCAACCTTCGAGTCTGGCTGCAAGACGCTCGGCGCTGGACCTGCTCCGACTGCTCACAGCGACGACGCCGTAGCCTCTTCTTGACAGGCTTATCGCCATTGCCGTACCGACTGTGCCCGCCCCGATGAATCCCACCCTGAGCATTCCTGCCAACTCCTGACCAAAAAAATACGCCAATCAGGAACGACCCGAAAGGCGCAACTTAATGCTCATAATCTTCCGTCTCGGTCGTTATTGATCCAAGCGGTTTTCAATTTGTCTGCGATGACCAACGCTAGCGTCCGCCTCCTCTGGCGGTACCCTGCACTTCTTAACTATACCACAAGAGGGCGCCTCTTGGCAAGTAGTTCTACGACTTTGTCTAAAATTCTTTCTGCAACCTGCGCTTTCAGCAACAGAGGAACGTGTGTCATCGCCCCATTTCGCTCGATCAAGACAACCCGGTTGGTGTCGACGGCAAAACCGGCATCGGCGGCAGTTATATCATTGGCCACAAACAGGTCACAGTTCTTGCCCGCCAGCTTCTCTCTGGCGTTGGCGACGAGATCCTCGCTTTCAGCCGCAAAGCCAACTTTGACGAAATCACCCTGCGCCTCAGCCAGAATATCGGGATTCTTAACCAGCTCAAGAATCAGACTATCGGAACCCTTTTCCTTCTTGATCTTCTGGCCGGCAGCTTGCCGGACGCGAAAATCGGCCGGCGCCGCCGCCATTATCAGAGCGTCGGCGCCAGACACCGCCGCGAGAATGGCATCCCTCATCTCCATCGTCGTCATCACCGGCGCCACGACGATCCCGACTGGCTTGGGGAGATGAGTAGGAGCCGTAACCAGAACCACGTCGGCCCCGCGGTCCCGCGCCGCCTCGGCAATCGCGTAGCCCATCTTGCCAGAGGAGCGGTTTGTGATCACCCGCACTGGATCGATAGCTTCATGCGTTCCACCGGCGCTGACAACAACTTTCCGTCCCGCCAGATCGCCGTTTCTCCCCATAGTCTGCCGCAACGTGCCGAGTATTACGGCGAGATCGGGAAGGCGACCCCGGCCCATGGCGCCGGAGGCCAACCGGCCGTAGTCAGGCTCGACGATAGTGAAGCCCCTGTCTTTCAATGCCTTCAGGTTTTGTCGGGTAACTGCCGCCTCGTACATATTAACGTTCATGGCGGGAGCAAGAACAACCGGAGCGCGGGTGGCAAGAACGATGGCGCTAAGCATATCCTCCGCCGAGCCAATGGCCAATCGAGCGATAGTGGTGGCCGTGGCCGGAGCGATCAGCACGGCATCCGCCTTTTCCGCCAGGGCGACATGCTCGACGCTATCCTCGGAATCGATGTCAAACATCTCGGTAATGACCGGCCTATGCGTGATCGTACGGAAGGTGAAAGGGGTAACAAACTCCCGCGCCGCCTTAGTCATGACCACGTTGACCGTAGCCCCGGCTTTGGTGAGCTGGCTGGCGATGTCCACCGCCTTATAGGCCGCAATGCTGCCGGTTACACCCAGTACTATCGTTTTGCCTTCGAGCACTATTGCCTCCAAGGGTTCAAGGTTGAATGTTGAATGTTGAATGTTGAGAGGGTGCGTTGTCCTCAACCCTCAACATTCATCCTTCATCTTTCAACCCTCTCCTATCGTCCCTCTCTGTTTAGCTCATAGATGAACTTCAGTCCCTTCAAAGTCAGGTCCTGGTCGACTACTTCCACCATCGTTGTCTCTTTGGCAATCAGATCGGCCTGCCCGCCCGTGGCGATTACCCGGGCATTCCCGCCTAGCTCGCGCTTCATGCGGACGACAATCCCTTCGACGAGGCCAACATAGCCGAAGATCAATCCCGACTGAATGGCCGCTACCGTGTTCTTTCCGATGGCGGATTTTGGTCTAACTAGCTCCACCCGTGAGAGCTTGGCCGTTCGATCGAACAGGGCGTCGCTGGCGACGCCGATTCCCGGTGAGATAACGCAACCCAGGTAGTCGCCTTCCCGGGAGATAGCATCAAAGGTCGTCGCCGTGCTAAAATCGATGACGATCGTCGGGCCGCCATAGATCCTGAAGGCAGCGAGCGAGTTCACAACTCTATCGGCGCCTACTTCCTTCGGGTTGTCCACTAGAATTCGTACTCCCGTGCGAATACCCGCTTCCACTACCAGGGCCGTCGTCCCCAGGTAACGCTGGCAGACCTCCTGAAAAGTGGCCGTCAAGCTTGGCACAACCGAACCAAGGACAGCATGGTCGATATCGCTTAGCTTGACGCCCCCGTGGGAAAACAACTCCATTAGTAGAACGCCATACTCGTCGCTCGTCTTATGAACGTCCGTGGAGAAACGCCAGGTTGACTGTAAGTTGTCCCCGACAAGGACGCCCATGGTAACGACGGTATTGCTCACATCCATAACTAGCATCATCTGTCTTTACCGTCCAGCATAGATTATTGAGTTCAGCTCGTGGACCAGCCGCAGACCAGTTAGGGTCAAATCCTCGTCGACCACGTCGATTGCCGGTGTCTCCTTTGCCACCAGAGCAGCAAGCCCGCCAGTGGCGATGACCTTGGCGGAGCCCCCGAGTTCCCGTTTGATCCTATCGATTATGCCCTCGACCAGACCGACGTAGCCGAGAAGCACACCGGCCTGGATCGCCGTCATGGTATTCTTCCCGATGACATTCTTGGGCCGGACCAGTTCCACGCGGGTCAGCTTTGCCGCCTTCTCGAACAGGGCTTCGCCCGCAATCAGGATGCCAGGAGCGATGGCCCCACCGAGGAAGTCGCCGGTCCGCGATACCACGTCGAAGGTAGTGGCCGTGCCAAAATCGACGACGATGACCGGTCCTCCGTAGATTCTATAGGCGGCGACCGAGTCCACGACCCTGTCGGCTCCCACAGCCCCCGGATTGTCGACCATCAGCCGCAAGCCGGTCTTGATACCGGCGCCGACCACCAGGGCCCTGACACCGCAGTATCGCTGGAGGACCTCCAAAAAGATGGTAGTAAGAGAGGGAACGACCGAGGCGATAATGGCGTGTTCTATCTGATCAAGTCTCAACCCCCGGTGGGGCAGCAGCTTCATCAGCAAGACGCCGTATTCGTCCGACATCCTGTGGGAGTCGGTAGAGACTCGCCATTTCGCCCGCATTTGGTCGCCATCGAACAAACCGAGGACGATATTCGTGTTTCCGGCGTCCACTACGAGGAGCATAAATAGTTTCCTTTTCCGTATGCGTCGCAAACTGCCACAAAAAAGAAAAGCGACCAACAGGCGGCAACCGCAAAGGCACCGAATAACACTAGCCATCCCGGTCGTTCCTGATCCAAGCGGTTGGCGCTGGTTCAAATAACTTCGGTGATTATATACGAGACAAGGCCCAGGCGCAATGCTTCAGTGTCAGCACGTGCCGAATTGCCCCCAAGGTCCACATGTGCTAAGATTACAGTAAGATGCATATTGCTTTTGAACGTGGCGACTGCGATGCCCCAAGGGGGCACGCGATATTATACTTTGGCACTGCGGGCGGCCCGAGCGAGTTTGTGGCCACCTATGTCGTCGTGCCTCCGGTCAAACTGGACCTCGGCAAATACGTTCCACCCATGTTCGCCGGCAGCCTTGGCGGCATGCAGTTCCAATCGACGCCGGTAATCCCCTTGCCCCCACTTCCCGAGGCGGTCGATGGCATCGATTCTCTGGTCAGGTTGGCCGAGGCGCGCTGCGATGACCTGGTCTTCGGCGGTAACCTCTCCAGTTCGAGACCGGATTACCTGCTCACCGCCACCGGGGAGGCCGCTCAGGATTACCTCGCCCTCTACCAGAGCTATCTGGAGCGTATGCCCGGGCCGCAGCCGGTGCTACAAGAAGAGGAAATGGCCTATCTTCTTATGGACGAGGCGCCAATGCTCGGCGAGCTGGCTAAGCTTACCGGCAAACTCCGCTACGCTGTCGACGGCAATGATTCCCCGCTTGCCCGGGAGACGGTCGGCGAGATGCAGCGTCTGAGTAAGCACCTTTCCGAGAAATATCGGGTCGACGAACTTATCGAGGCGGCGCAGATTCCCGGCGCCAGGGGCCAGCAGCTTTCTCAACTTCTCATCGAGCGCTGCTATAAGCTCCAGCAAGAGCAGTACGCCGACGCCGCCGATCTCGAAGTGCGTATCAGGCAAATCCGCGGCTGAAATCCACCTATTCCGCTGTTGTTCCCCTACCGGCGCCCCTTCTCCCCCGGCTCAAGGAAGCCGGGATACTCAAACTGAAGACCATTGCCGCCATAATAAATGTGTCTCTCAAGGCCATTACCATAAT
>JAUSEJ010001111.1 GCA_030650265.1 Dehalococcoidia bacterium
GCCTTGTCCCGCCGTTGTGGATGTACAGCGGTTTATGGTTCCGCGTCGTAGGGGCCGTCCCCTGTGGCGGCCCCGGGTGGGGATGGGGCGGGCACGGGGGCGCCGCCCCTACAGGTTGGTGTAGGGTGGGCGTCCTTCTGCGGAAGGACGCCCACCCTACCCCCACCGGTAGGGGCGGTGCCCCCGTGCCCGCCCCCGTCTCCCCCGTGCCCGCCCGTGGCCGTCCCCCGTTATCGCCGTGCCCGCCCCATCCCCACCCGGGGCCGCCACAGGGGACGGCCCCTACGACGCGGAACCATAAACCGCTGTACATCCACAACGGGGGGACATGGCTCGACCCTGCCGGTCAGATGCCTACCTGCGCGAAGCGAGACTGCAACGCCTGAATCGAGACCTTGTAGATGGTCTCCAATCCGCCAATTACCGGCCCTTCATGGAACTGGGGGTTCCAAACCAGACCGGCCAGCGAATCGCTAATCGTAAAGAGCGAGCCCATCTCGACCTGGCGATGCTGGGAAACGGCAAAGAGGGCGCTAGCCTCCATCTCGACCGTGGCCACTCCCTCTTTCTGGTAGTGCCTGGCCTCCCTCACTGTCTCCCGGAAGATGGCATCTATGGTCCAGCTTGGGCCGACGTGATATTTGAGACCGAAGATATCGAGAGAAGCCTTAATGGTCTCCGTCATCTCCGTCGAAGCGTAGGCGTACTTTGACGGCTTGACGTAGTGATGGGAAGCGCCCTCGTCCCTAATCGCCTTATCGCACACTACCAGGTCGCCGATATTCAGTTCTTTCAGAAGGGTTCCGGCCGTTCCGATAGAGATGAAGTATTTGACGCCCATAGCGATCAATATCTCTAACCGGGTGACCGCCGTTGGCGCCCCCGTCCCGAAGCCGCCGTAGATGCCGATAGCGTTACCGGTCTCACCGAGGAGATACATGTCTCGACCGAGCAATGGCACCTTCGTCGTTGTGTGGGTCTGCTCGGCATAGTCCATCATGCTCTTCCGATAGCACAGAATGACCCCTTTAGGCGGATCAAAGTCTGGCTGTCTTCCATTGCTTCGCATATAGGCAAGCATCTCCTGTGGCGAGAACAGCGATTCGTTGGCATGTTTGTTCTTGAGGTTAGGGACGGCCATTCGCTCCTCCTTCAGTTAGCAGCATCTGTAATATAGCGATGTCAGGGGGCTCAGGTGGTTCTCACTTACAATACCTGGTCAGGGCGGGTGCTGTCAAGCACAGACATCGGGTTGCGCCAAGAGAAAAAGGCCGCTTGACTACTCCGATTAGACCTGCTACGATTTCATTCAAGAGCATTGACGGGCAGCCACGCTGATCGCAAGGAGTCAAAGTGTCACCATGAAGCGCGATAAGAAGAAACGGAATAGAGTTCAGAAACAGGTAAATAGTCGAGCGCAAATCAGTATTATGGGAGAGACAAGACACATTATTGACAGCGCTATGAATGGCGAATCGCGAGTAGTATCGCTCGGTCCGCTAGTATTATTCTCCACTGAGACAAGAGATGCCTGGATGCTCGAACCTGAAGACCACCGGGCTCTCTGTCTAGCACGAGATGGTGAGGAACAGCCATTTATGATATCCGAAACGAAAAGCGATTATAAGATCGGTTGGAACTCAAACTATCGGATCGATGGTAATACGTTTATCGTTATGACAAATGCAGGCCAAATAAGAACAATCTTGGGCTATCCTACACAAGAGATTCTGAAGAGAAAGTGATTTATTCAATCATGGTTTCACGCCAATGCTCCACAAGTACTTGTGGAATTGCAAGAATTAAACCCGGATCCAGAAGGCAGTTGACTTCTCCCTAACAAGATTCTGCGCCAATTCCGCAAACACCTTAGTTGATGTCCGGCGACGCAGGGTCTGCAAGCAGGAACATTGGCCATACCAGTAATTATCGCTTGCCTTCCCTAGAAGATTGTCCTATAATCACTCCGCTGACTCACCGTAGGCTGGATACGGCTGCGTGGATGCTTACGGCTGGCCCCGAAACCTGAGCGTTGTAGAAGTCTTGGCGCGGGTGTTGGCCCTCAACTTGGATTGGAGGCGACAACCTGATCTGGTATCAGCTTCTCTGGCAATGGGTGGCGGGTAAATCATTGAGCACCAATAGGAGGAAACGCATGTTTTTCCGTGCGATGCGCAATCTTGGTCTGGTATTTTTTCTGGCTATGCTCTTCCTGCCCCTGTCGCCGGGTCCATCTAAGGCGAATGCGGCCAACTGCCGGTACGTGCTAGGTTTCCTGGCCCTACACGATGGAATACCCGATATCGTCGGTGACTGCTTGGTCAACGAGCATTACAGCGCAAACGGCGATGCCCTTCAGGAAACGGCCAAAGGGCTTCTGGTTTGGCGCAAAGCCGATAATAATACCGCATTTACCGATGGCTACCGCACCTGGGTTAACGGACCATTGGGTATTCAGCAACGACTCAACACGGAAAGATTTAGCTGGGAAACGCCGATAAC
>JAUSEJ010001124.1 GCA_030650265.1 Dehalococcoidia bacterium
GCCTTGGGACGAAGAGAAGCGCTTGGCTCCCGAGGCCATGGACAACCTAAACAGGCGATACGGGCTCGACAAACCAATCTGGGAGCAATACCTCACATATGCCTGGAGCGCTGTCCATGGCGATCTTGGCGTCTCCTTTCAGTACCGTGATCGCCCGGTGACGGACCTCCTGGGAGAAGGCCTGCCCAAGACGGCGACTCTTGGACTGTTTGCTCTGGCAATTGCCGTGATTGTTGGCTTGCCCCTTGGCATCGCCGCTGCGCTGCGGCAGAATAGCTATGTGGACTATATTTGTCTCTTCTTTGCTACTCTCGGCGCCAGCACTCCAAGCTTCGTGCTGGGTTTTGCCTTTATGGTCGTGTTTGCCGTGTGGCTTCATTGGTTGCCTACAAGCGGTTGGGGTACATGGCAGAAGCTAATCATGCCAGCCATTACGCTTAGTGTGTTGCCGACAGCGTTTCTGGCCCGCATGATGAGATCCAGCATGCTCGAGGTTATAAGACAGGAGTATGTGAAGACGGCTAACGCCAAGGGCCTCCCACGCGACATTGTTCTGCGTCGACACATTTTAAAGAACGCTCTCATACCGGTGGTTACCGTTCTCGGCCCGATGACGGCCGAGCTAACAGTGGGCTCGTTTATTGTCGAGAATGTCTTCTCCGTTCCCGGGATCGGTCGCATGTTTGTGCAGGCCGTTGGGGCTCGTGATTACGGCGTAATCATGGGTTTGACCTTGTTTTTTGCCTTTCTTGTGGTGATGGCCAATCTGGTGGTCGATATAGTGTATGCCTATGTGGACCCGAGAATCCGCTATGATTGACGAGGAGCATCTGCTGTCGTGACAACTGGATCATTGAATTCGATGAAAGCGACTGCTGTTTGGACTCGCCGGTCTCGAACGCTCTGGGGAGACGCCTGGAGGCGTTTGCTCAAGAACAGGCTAGCAATCGTCGGCGGCACTATCGTAGTCCTTATGGGTCTTCTATCAATACTTGCTCCTATCGTCTCGCCCTACGATCCCATCCAGCAGTCCTATGATGCTCTCAACGAAAGCGCGTCCTCGGCCCACTGGTTTGGGACAGACCGCCTTGGTCGCGATCAGCTTAGCCGCCTTATTTTTGGCGCAAGAACATCGATGACGGTGGGTCTTTTCACACAGTTCATCGTTGTGATTGTCGGGGTGCCCCTTGGCGCCATTGCCGGTTTTGCGGGTGGTCGAATAGACAACGTGCTAATGCGTTTCACTGATGTGATGTACGCGTTTCCCGATTTGCTGTTGATTATCCTTCTGCGCTCTGCTCTGAGCGGCACGCCTCTGTCAGGCAGCATCTATGTTATCTTCTTTGCTATTGGTCTGGCTTCCTGGGTTGGCGTGGCGCGCTTGATGAGGGGCCAGATTCTCTGTCTAAAAGAGAGGGATTTCGTTCTCGCCGCGAGAGCGCTAGGCGCCAGCAACGGGCGCGTGTTGTTTTCTCATCTTTTTCCCAATGCTCTCGCTCCGATTGTCGTCGCGGTTACCTTCGGTGTTCCCCGGGCCATCTTCGCCGAGGCGGCGCTAAGTTACATTGGCATCGGCGTCACCCCTCCCGAGCCCAGTTGGGGAACAATGATTCAGGATGGGTATCAGGCCATTTTTGCCTATCCCCACATGGTCCTATTCCCGGGTATCGCCATCGCCTTGTTGATGATGGCCTTTACCTTTCTTGGTGATGGACTGCGGGATGCCCTTGACCCGTGGATGCCCAAATAGTGATAGTCGACTTTCATACCCACATATTCTCGCCCCGCATATGCTCCAGTCGTGACGAACATCTGAAAAGGGATCCCCACTTTGGCGCCCTGTATCGTAATCCGAAGACGAAGTTGGCCACGGCCGATCAACTGGTGGCCAGCATGGATACGGCCGGGGTAGACGTATCTGTGGTTTGCGGCTTCGGCTGGATGGACCAGGATGTTTGCGAGGGGGAAAACGACTATCTGTTGGAGGCGATCTCCCGCTATCCCCGGCGATTGGTTGCCCTCTGCTCGGTCCAGCCCAGGGCAGGTATGCGAGCGGCGGCAGAGGTAGGAAGGTGCGCTGACGCAGGGATGAAGGGCATCGGCGAGATGATGCCGGATGGGCAAGGCTATTCTCTGCGTGACTTTGACCTGCTTGATCCGATAATGGCAGTCGTCAGAGAACGCGGGTTGATCGCGATGATCCATACCAGTGAGCCTATAGGCCATGATTACCCCGGCAAAGGTCGAACTACTCCCGACGTTACCTTCGACTTCGTCTCTCGGTTTGCCGATATCTCCATCGTTTGCGCCCACTGGGGAGGAGGCCTCCCCTTTTATCACCTCATTCCAGAGATTGACGAGGCTATTCCTAACGTTTACT
Organism: Dehalococcoidia bacterium; assembly: GCA_030650265.1. The sequence goes on from JAUSEJ010001124.1 coordinate 2,381, forward strand.
ATGATACGGCGGCATCGTTTCTGGTCTACCGTCCGGACATATTCTGTCTGGTTCCGAACATAGTTGGCGTCAGGAGAGTCCTTTTCGGTACGGACTATCCTTTGTTGAGTCAAAGCAGGTTTATCAGAAGAATGACTGCCCTGGGGCTTCACGAAAGTGCTCTTGACCTGATGCTTGGTAAGAACGCCAGTGAGCTTCTTGGCCTCTCGGGATAGGTTCTCTTTGGGGTGAAAAGATGACCGACGAGCAAATCCGCGTATTTGTGGCGATAGAACTTCCGGACGACGCCAGGCTCTCTCTTGTCCGGATTCAGAAAGAGCTTCAGTCGGCCATTCCGGTCGGAGTCAAGTGGGTGAGGCCTGAAGGCATTCATTTGACGCTGAAGTTTCTTGGCAACGTGCCTTCTTCGTTTCTACCCAGATTGCGGACGGCCGTTGTTGCAGGTTCACGGAATATTCAAGCCTTCTCGTTGACGGTCTCTGGTTTGGGTGTTTTCCCTGATAGGAACCGGCCTCGAGTTATCTGGGCTGGCCTCGCAGGTGACGTTCCAACCCTGTTAAATCTTCAAGAAGGCGTCGATGCTGCCATCAGTACGCTGGGGTTTGCCAGAGAAACCAGACCGTACTCCGCCCATTTGACTTTGGGGAAGGTGCAGGAGACAGCAACTTTGGTTGAACGCCACAAGATCGTCGCCGCGCTGGATCTCGCGCAAGTGGCTCCAGTTGACCTTCTTGCAACCGGATCAGTTAGTGTAATGCAGAGCAACTTGACTCCCGAGGGGGCAATCTACAGCCGTATTGTCGCAATTGCTCTCTAAACCTATTGCGCCAGTCGGCCGCCTGTTGTATACTACAGGGGCCTAGAAGATGGATGGGAGGTGTATTGTGACTGTGGAGGCAACCATTTTCCCCAAGTGCCAGAAGTGTAATATTGGTGACCTCGTACCGCTATCCGATTTTGGCAGTCAAGGCGCCGCAATCCACTATAAGGCTTGGGTCTGTACTAACCCGAGCTGTGGCTTCAACATCAAGATCCGCAACGGCGACGTTTACATAAACGAGCCAATTAGCAGTGGAGCAATGTATAGTCCCCGTCAGCGTTGAACTTCCGATCCACGGTTACTGGACGCTTGTCCTCGCTCCATCGTCGCTCCATCGTCGCTCTTGACCGGTGCTTTAAGCGAAGGTACGGCATTGCCTCAAGTCTGGGCCAGGTCGAGTCGAATTGTCGAACAAGGCATGGCAGTACCGGGTGACCAGAGTCGGTTCCGGACCTTCCCGCTGTGGCTGGTGTCGAACAACTCAAGGGATTTTCGAGGAGGGTGCGATCATCACTAATGGGATGTCAAAGCGGCGAGTCGAAAGCGACGATGCTGAATTCAGTGTGGGGTCCTACCGACCATCCTCCAGCCACAGAATCCTCAAGATAGTTCCATCGTCGTTCTTCTCGGACTATGGCTGCCACGTCCGCATATACGAGGAAACACGGGTTCTTCAGTCTCGAGGCAACAGAGTGATGGTATGTACTTATCACACCGGCGGCGATGTGCCGGGCGTGGAAATCCATCGCGCCTTTAACACCCCCTGGTGGAAAACGCTTCAAGTTGGTTCTTCCAAGCGTAAGCTGTACTACGACGCCTTGCTCTCGGCTAGATGCGTCGAGGTTGCTCTGCACCAGCGTCCTGACATCATTCACGCTCATCTCCACGAGGGAGCGCTTATTGGCTATCCCATCAGCCGGGTTCAACGCATCCCCCTCGTTTTTGATTTTCAAGGAAGTTTGACAAGCGAGATGCTGGATCATAATTTCATCGGTCGCGATAGCGTTTTCTTTGAGCCGCTGCGCAAGTTGGAAAGAGTCATAGATGGGGTGCCCGACGCTATCATTACCAGTTCACGAAACGCTGCCGACGTGCTGCTTCGGGACTTCGGTTGTGACCATAGGACGGTATTTACGATCTCGGATCGTGTAGACCCCGATTTCTTCCGGTCGAAGTGGGAGGAGCGAGATGGTTCAGTTGACGCAAAGTTGCGAGCCGAACTGGGCATTCCGGGCGATCGAAAGGTGATAGTCTACCTCGGTCTACTGGCGGAATACCAGGGCGTGGGGAAGTTGCTCGAGGCGGCCAAAATCCTTGTCGATGACGGCCAGCCTGTCCATTTCCTCATTATGGGCTTCCCATCCGTGCACATGTATGAATCTGTGGCAGAGACGTTAGGGATCTCGGCAAACACAACCTTTACGGGTCGGGTACCATACTGGGAAGCGCCACAGCACCTCTTGCTGGGAGATGTTGCTGTGTCGCCGAAGATGTCCGAAACTGAAGGGAATGGGAAGCTGCTAAACTACATGTCGATTGGTCTCCCCACGGTCGCCTTTAACACCCCGGTCGCCCATGAGATCCTCGGCGATCTTGGCATCTACGCCGATCTTGGTGACGTCCGCTCGCTAGCCAATAGTATTCAGGAGGCCATGACTGATGAAGTGGCATGTAGGCAAAGAGGCAAGGCATTAAGAAAGCGAGCGATCGAGGAATTCTCGTGGACCAAAGCAGGCGAGTTAATAGAAGAGGTCTACCAGTTCGTTTGCCGTTGAGGGGTGATTGTGCTATACTGCCAGAAGATTTGTCTGTCAGCAGGTTGAACTATTGCGCGATCGCCTCTCGGAAATTCTACGATATCGTGACCTTATGTGGAATCTTGTGGCCCGTGATCTCAAGGTCAGGTATCGCAGTTCGGTTCTTGGTTTCTTCTGGTCCCTGTTGAACCCACTTCTCATGACTACCGTGTTCTATGTGGTCTTCAATGTACTCATGCGAAATTCCACCGAGATGTTTCCCGTTTTTATTCTGTGTGGGATACTCCCCTGGAACTGGTGCGCCGCATCGGTCACGGGGTCAGTGGGGAGCATTGTCGGGAATGGCCACTTGATAAAGAAGATTTACTTCCCCCGTGAGTTGCTCCCGGCCTCCATGGTGGTGTCAAATCTAGTGAACTTCATCCTCGCTTTGCCGGTCCTTTTTCTGATGATGATAATCTTTGGGGCGCCATTGACGTGGTTTGTTCTCCTCTTGCCCGTCCTAATACTTATACAATTGGCCTTCTTGTTAGGTTTATCGTTCTTTCTTTCCACTGTCAACGTCTTCTTTCGCGATACGTCGGTCATAGTTGAGGTGGTGCTTCTAGCTTGGTTTTTCCTGACACCCGTGTTTTACCGAATTGAGGATCTCACAGCCAACTGGTCCAGGCTGATGTACATTCTGAACCCGATGGCATCTATAATCTCAAACTATCGTCTGATACTTTATGCAGGCGCAGCGCCTGCAGTTGACTTCATGATGCGCACTGCAGCCACGTCACTTATCGTCCTCGTCGTGGGCTACTTGATTTTCGCCCGATTCAGCCACCTTTTCGGGGAGGAAGTCTAATGTCAACAGCGGTTAGATTCGAGGACGTGTCCAAGAAGTTCATCCTGCACCATCAGAAGGCCCGGTCATTTCAAGACCTGATTGTCAATTTCTACAAGCGGAACGGGTCGAAGGAGGAGTTTTGGGCCCTTAGTAACGTATCCTTCGAAGTGAGTCGGGGTGAAACGCTCGGCATAATCGGCCGCAACGGGTCTGGCAAGAGCACGGTTTTGAAACTGATGAGTCGCATCCTAGAACCAACCTCTGGGAAGGTAACAGTGTTTGGAAAGATTTCCGCCTTGCTGGAACTAGGCGCCGGTTTTCACCCCGACCTATCGGGAAAGGAGAACATTTTCCTGAACGGATCTCTGCTTGGCTTGAGTAGGAAGGAGATGAGCCGCAAATACGAGGAAATTGTCGAGTTCTCCGAGATCCGGCACTTCATCGACACGCCGGTCAAACACTATTCATCCGGGATGTACATGCGTCTTGGCTTTTCGATAGCTATATCGGTAGAGCCCGATATCCTGATTGCCGACGAGATCCTGGCCGTTGGTGATAGTGGTTTCGTGCGTAAATGCTTGAGGAGGATGTACGAACTCAAGCGTATGAACAAGACGATAGTAATTGTCTCTCATGACGCTCAGGCAGTCAGGGACATGTGTGATAGGGCGCTGTGGTTGAGCGAAGGTCGTGTTAGGGCTACGGACAAAGCCGGCCGCACGCTGGACACCTATCTGATCGAGGTCGACCAGGAGTCGGCGCAACGTTCAACATCGCTAGTGTCTTCGGCGGCTGTCACCCCTCCACCTGTCGGCTCTGCTGAGGTGAGTACGGGCTCCTTGACTTCGGAGTCTTCTGCTCACAGGTGGGGATCATTCGAGGCGACGATTTCGTC
>JAUSEJ010001125.1 GCA_030650265.1 Dehalococcoidia bacterium
ATCGTGGTTGCGCGGACTGGCGAGGGTAAGGGGGAGAAAGGCATCTCGGCCATTCTCGTCGACGTGAAGCAAGCGAAGCCGCAGATGGCAATTACCAGGCTCGATACGGTGCCAGTTGAGGACTACTACGAAGTGGTCTTCGACAAAGTGATCGTGGACGAAACGGCGGTTTTGGGGCAGGCAGGAGAGGCGTGGACTGGTTTGAACAAGATCATCCAGATCGCTGCTGTGGGCAAGTGCGTCGATATGGTTGGCGCCGGGCAGCGGATGCTGGAGACAGCCGTGGGTCACGCCAAGGAGCGCATTCAATTCGGTCGCCCCATCGGGTCATTCCAGGCCGTGCAGCACCACTGTGCCAACGCGGCCACCCTTGTGGACTCAGCCCGGCTAATCGCCTATAAGGCTACGTGGCTACTCAGTGAGGGAATCGAATGTGCGAAGATGGTGAGTCTGGCCAAGTCGTACGGCAGCGATGCTCATCGGAAAGTCACACAACTCACCCATCAGGTGACCGGTGGCGTGGGCCTGATCGTCGAGCATGATCTGCCAATGTTCAGCTACAGGGCCCTTGCCTCACAACTTCTGTTTGGTACGCCTGCCGCTCATCGTGAGCTAGTGGCGCAGGAGCTTGGGCTGTAGCCGTCAGGGCTGGCGTGGTTAGGAAGGCACGTAGCATCGCGACCATATATGGTGGCACAAACGAGATTCAGATCAACATCATTGCCACCAGGGGACCGGGCCTCCCGAGGTAGGATTCTCGATCGGCCCGAAGTCATAGTCGGAGAACAGTGGCCTGGGGGAGAATTCGCTCACAGAGCTACATTTTCCCTCCACCGGGCTGCTCCCGTTTTGACGCTACGGGGAGCAGAGTCCTTTTGAAGCATCTTTGCGTTGCCCTATTGACTTATCACTCATACTTGCTCTAGAATCTGCCATAGCCTTTGCAAAAGGGGCTTCCAGTTTCTAGAAAAGGATGATCTACTCTCTTGAGGTGAGATAGTGACACATTACCAGCCAGAGGACAGAGTGAGACTCAGGCGAACGCGCTCTGAGCAAGCGATTGCCTTGGCGATGCAGAATCGTTGGGAAGAAGCGGTTCAGGCCAATAGTAGTATCCTTGAGGTTTTTCCGACAGACGTGGATGCTCTGAATCGTCTTGGCAGGGCGTTGACGGAATTGGGGCATTATGCAGATGCGTATGAGGCCTACAGTCGGGCACTCAAAGTAGATCCCAATAGCGCCATCGCGAAGAAGAATGTTGCCCGCCTGACCGTTCTCAAGGAGACTCAGGCTCCGCCCACGGCCGGGCATGATAAGGTCGACCCGAGAATCTTCATCGAGGAGACCGGCAAGACAGGGATCACAGTCTTGACGCATTTGGGTTTGCCGGAGGTACTGGCGAAAATGTCGGCTGGAGAGCAGGTCAATCTAACCATCGCAGGCCGTGATATGGCCATCGAGAACGCCAATGGCGAGTATTTGGGGAAACTGGAGCCTAAACTGGGTCTGCGCCTCGTGAATCTAATGAAGGGTGGCAACAAGTATTCGGCAGCCATCACAAACCTGACCGAGCACTCGGTTCGGATCATTATCAAGGAGACGCTGCAGCATCCCAGTCAGGCCGGGCGAGTATCTTTCCCCACTAAGGGAGCGGATGGCTTCAGATCTTACACCAAGGACACTCTTCTAACGAAATACGAATTAGACGACGATACGGACGACGATGATGGGGATGGCCACTCTGAATGGGAGGAAGAGCCTGAGGTTGCTACGGATGACATTCATACTCTGGATGAAGAGCCGCCGGTAGAAGATCGTGAAGATGACTTCAGAGATTGACGGTCTCCAATACATGTTGGGGACTTGTCCGGGAGAGGCGCGCCGGGCCGTCCCGTTGAGTTGGTGGACGAAGGAGAAGCCTGGTGAGTAGTAGAGGAGAAAGGAGGGCGTGACATGGGAGATAAGGGTCCCAAAGGGGGCAAAAAGGGAAAATCGGACAAGGATGCAAAGAAAGTAGGCAAGAAGTAGCGGGGGTTGCACCGTCAAGTCAAATCCTGTATATTCCGCCTCGGAGATACCCCGTTAAGCTCGCGATACAAAGGCGTGTCGAGAGGTTCAATCTGTGTCGAGGTATCAGTGTACCTGGAGGATTCAAAAGGAGGACATAGGTGACCTATTCAGACAAGACCCTAACGTGTCGCGAATGTAGCGCGGAGTTTATTTTCACGGCTGGCGAACAGGAGTTTTACGCCCTCAAGGGGCTCCTGAACGAACCGCAGCGCTGCCCGAATTGTCGCACTGCTCGTCGCCAACAGCGAACCAGCGGCGCCAGTCGAGAGATGCATCAAGTCGTCTGCTCGGAATGTGGCGGACCGGCAGTCGTTCCATTCAGCCCAAGGCAGGATCGCCCGGTCTATTGCAGTTCCTGCTTCGACAAGGTTAGAGAACAAAGATAGGCAAGCGCCGGGGCCATCGGCTTCTGCAGTCTCCATATTGGTTTCTCGCTTCCTCGATCGCGAAGGGTAGCTGGGCGCAATTACTCTCGGAAAGGGGGAACTTGGACACCAGGTTCCCCCCGTTCTTCTTTGAGTTGCGCCACTGATCGCGGCTGTGGTGTGTGCCTGTACTTCAGCCGGATTCGCCTACTCCCTCTTTTGCTTAGCAGCCGAAAATGTGATATCATGAAAGTAGGCTTTGCCCTTGACAACCGGAGGGACGAGACAAATGGATATCGGCACTGTCAGACTGGTTAACATCGAAGACGAAATGCGAGGCTCTTACCTCGATTATGCAATGAGTGTAATCGTCTCGCGAGCCTTGCCCGACGTGCGGGATGGCCTGAAGCCGGTTCACCGTCGCATTCTTTATGCCATGGAGGAGTTGGGTTTTCGGCAGAATTCCCCTTATAAGAAGTGTGCTCGAATCGTCGGTGAGGTCCTTGGCAAGTTTCACCCCCACGGTGATAGCTCCGTCTACGACGCCCTCGTACGGTTGGCGCAGGACTTCTCGATGCGCTATCCTCTGATCGACGGACAGGGGAACTTCGGCAGCGTGGACAACGATCCAGCGGCAGCCATGCGCTATACAGAGGCGAGAATGGCCGCTATTACCGAGCAGGTACTGGCTGATATCGAGAAGAATACCGTAGACTTCGTTGATAATTTTGACGGTAGTCTCAAAGAGCCCTCCGTTTTGCCGAGCAAGTTGCCCAATCTGCTGGTGAATGGATCATCGGGTATCGCCGTTGGTATGGCGACCAACATCCCGCCACACAATTTGACCGAGGTCTGTGATGGCATCGCCCACCTCATAGATAATCCTGACGCCACGGTGGAGGATCTCTGCCGGTTTGTCAAGGGGCCGGATTTTCCTACTGCGGGAATAATTCTCGGAAGTGATGGAATCAAGAACGCCTACGCCACTGGCCGCGGCCGGATAGTTGTTCGGGCGCGCTCTTTCATCGAAGAGATGCCTAAGGGCGGACGTTTTCAGATCGTCGTCGACGAATTGCCGTATCAGATCAACAAGGCGACGCTGATCGAGCGTATCGCCGACCTGGTAAAAGACCGCAAGTTGGAGGGTATTTCTGAGATTCGCGACGAGTCAGACCGCGAGGGGATGCGGATTGTCTTCGAACTCCGGCGGGACGCCCAGCCAAACCAGGTGCTAAACAACCTCTTCAAGCAGACATCAATGCAAGCAGCCTTCTCTGTAAATATGTTGGCTCTCGTTGATGGTCAACCCCGTGTATTAACCCTGAAGATGGCGCTCCAGCAATATATCATCTTCCGGCGCGAGGTGATAACAAGGCGTACCGAGTTTGACCTCAACAAAGCGAAAGAGCGGGCGCACATCCTGGAAGGCTTGAAGATCGCGCTTGACCATCTTGACGCAGTGATCGCGACGATCCGGCAGTCTCCGTCGGCCGATGTCGCGAAAACAAACCTTATTGGCGGCTTTAGTCTCACAGAGGTCCAGGCGCAGGCAATCCTCGAAATGCAGCTCAGGCGATTGGCTGCTTTGGAGAGGCAGAAGATCCTCGACGAGTATGCGGAGCTTCTGAAGACAATCGCCCAGTTAGAGGATTTGCTGGCTGATCCCAACAAGATACTCCTTGTGGCCAAGAATGAGTTGGTTGAGCTCAAGGAGAAGTATGGCGATGCCAGGCGGACGCGTATTATGGCAGATGAGACGGGCGAGTTCACTGACGAGGATTTGATTCCCGATCAAGAAGTCATAATCACGATGAGCCAGAAGGGGTATATCAAGCGGTTGCCGATGGATACTTATCGCTCTCAGCGAAGGGGTGGGCGGGGTATCGCCGGCATGGGGACGAGGGAGACCGACGCCGTTTATAAGATCCTCGTGGCCAATACTCACGATAGCCTGCTCTTCTTCAGCAATCGAGGCAAGGTCTATCAGCTAAAGAGTTACGAGGTGCCGGATACCTCTCGCCAGGCCAAGGGCACGCCGGTGATCAATCTCTTGACCATCGAACAAGACGAGTATATTACAGGTATTGTGGTTGTACCCAATTTCATGGAGGGAGAGCACTTTGTCATGGTTACTCGCAGGGGCGAAGTAAAGCGAGTGGCTCTCAGCGAGTTCTCTTCCGTTCGTCCCAGCGGCCTAATCGCCATGGATCTGGAGGAGGGTGATGAAATGGCCTGGGTGCATCTGACCGATGGGAAGCAAGACATTGTCATTGCTACGGCCGAGGGCAAAGCGATTCGCTTTGCTGAAAGCGAAGTTCGGGTGTCGGGTCGGGCCAGTGGAGGAATCCGCGGTATCCGGCTTGAGAGCGGCGATGTGGTGACGGGAATGGATGTGGTTGAGCCAGATGGTGAGTTGTTCCTCGTCACTGCCTTCGGTTTTGGCAAGCGGACTCCGATTAGCGAATTTCCCCGGCAGGGAAGAGCCGGTGGTGGGGTGCGCGCCTTGAACGTTAGCGACCGCACCGGTCCTCTAGTTGCCGCGCGGTTTACCTGCGCTGACGATGATGTCATGTTGATCTCTAAAGAGGGGATCGTTATTCGCACCCCGGTCGGGATGGTATCAAAGCAGGGAAGGGCTTCACAGGGTGTGACTGTAATGCGGCTTGACAAGGGAGATAGCGTTGCTTCTTTGACTGTATTCAATGGCAAGAGCAAGGAGCAAGAGCTTGACATTGCCAGCGATGGCGGGCAGGAAGACGCCGGGCCCAGGCCGCAGGAATCGCCTGATTAGCTGTCGCCAGAATTTCAGACGGGAAAGAGGTAGAAGAAGTGTCAATGAGGGTTGACGAAATCGCCACGACTGTTGAGGGTGAGATTGTCCTGTTCTCGGAAAAGGCCGACAAGATCGCGGAGAGCCTGATGTTGGGAGCGATCAGTCCGGAGTCCGCCGTCAATTACTTCCAGCGGAAGTCTGGAAAGGCCGTCATAATCGCCGGCGATCGACCTGACATCCAATTGGCTGCCCTGGAGACGTCTACTGCTTGTCTCGTGATTACCGATGGTCAAAAGCCAAGACCGATTGTTCGGGCCAGGGCCGAGGATCAAGGAGTGCCCTTGATTGTCACGGCGCTCGGTACTATGCAGGCAGTAGAGAAGCTTGAGGCGGTCTTCGGCGTCAAGAAGTGAGACGCACCAAGATAGTCTGCACCATCGGTCCTGCCTGCGACAGCGAGCCTATTTTGCGTTTGCTCGTTCGGGAAGGCATGGACGTGGCGCGGCTCAACTTCTCCCACGCCAGTCATGAGTGGGCCGGGCGGCTGGTGCCACTTATTCGTCGTATTGCCGCCGAAGAGGGCAGGGTAGTCGCTCTTCTTCAAGACCTGCAAGGGCCTCGCCTCCGTACAGGTGCGCTCGCTGCCGGAGAGGCAACTCTCGTTTCAGGTTCCCGATTCACTTTAACAACTCGAGACGTGATCGGCGATGCCAGCGCCGTCCACATCGACTTTGCCAATCTTCCCCTGGATCTCAAACCAGGCGATAGGGTGCTCCTCGACAACGGGAATTTAGAGTTGCTGGTTGAGTCAACTACGCCAACCGATGTTATTACGCTGATCATTGTCGGCGGCGTCTTAGGCGAACATAAGGGCATGAATTTCCCCGGGGTCGCCTTGGATATTCCCACCCTGGCAGATAAGGATAGAGCCGATCTGCGGTTTGGCGTTCAGCAGGGCTTCGACTACGTGGCCATGTCGTTTGTTCGCCAGGCGGACGATCTGGTTTTGCTAAAGCAGTTGCTATATAGCGCTGGATCCAGCGCGCCGGTGATCGCCAAGATCGAAAAGCACGAGGCGGTGAGCAATTTCGAGGAAATCCTCGCTGTGGCGGACGGAATCATGGTTGCCCGTGGCGATCTGGGAATAGAAACCTCGGTGGAGGAAGTGCCGCTCTTACAAAAGATGATTATTGCCAGTTGCCGTCGGGCGGGAAAGCCGGTTATAACGGCCACCCAAATGTTAGAGTCGATGATGTCCAGTCTGAGACCGACAAGGGCGGAGGCCAGCGACATTGCTAATGCGATTCTGGATGGCACGGATGCCGTGATGCTTAGTGGCGAGACGGCCACCGGTTCCTATCCGGTTGAGGCCGTGAGGACCATGGCGAATGTAGCAGCGAAGGCTGAGACGGCTATTCCCTTTGATGAGCACGTCGACCGGGCTCGAGCGGAGAAGGCCCGGTCGATCACCGACGCCATCGGGCAGGCAACGGTCGAGGCTGCCCAAGAGCTAGCGGCCAAGGCGATCATCGCGGCAACTGAGTCCGGCTACACGCCCCGCATGATCGCCAAGTACAGACCATCGTCTCCCATCCTTGCTGTAACGGCAGTTCCCGCTGTCCTGCCGCGGCTCGCCCTCATTTGGGGTGTTGTTCCTACAGCTTCTCCTCGCTACCGGCATACTGACGAAATGATCGAGGGCTCCGTGAGAGAAGCGCAGTCGAGGGGATTTGTGAGCGACGGCGATGTCGTGGTAGTCGTAGCGGGCGCACCCATTGGCGTTCCGGGGCGGACAAACCTGCTGCGGATTCTGGTGGTAGGTGAAGGGTGAAAAGAAACTGTGTGGCTCTTAACGCGAAGCTGGCTAGGACTTCTTCACGACTCTTATGGCTCCAGCGCAGTAGGGACAGACATCCCATGAAAGTCTAATAGCTCGCCTGCACTGGTTACATTGGCGCTTTAGTTCGGTGCGGCAACTTGGGCAGACAATGAAGTCGGCTTCGATATTCCTTTGGCAGCCAGGACAGATTTGCCGTTCCTCGATATCCTGAAGCAGGGTTTCCTCTTCCAGCGATCGCTCGTAAGCCTCGGCGAGGGTATCTCTGGGACGCAAAACAAAGTAAAGAACCAGCCCCGGCAAGCTAAATATAAGCACTAGCAGCACCGACATGAATTGTAGGATAATGTCGCGCGATCTGGCGCGAACATCCCTGAAAGTCCAAACCACAAGGCTAAACCATAGAGCGACTAGATATGCCCCAACAAAGGCGATTGCCAGTTGGAGAAAAGGCATTATAGCGTCGAAATTCATTATGTCTTCTCACCACCAGTATTGTGGCGTCTCAAGGCTGTGCGAATACTAGGCCGCAACAGCTACCGCCTTGTCGGTTGAAAAGGGCATAGTGAATAGTCGTTCCAGTTCAACACCTTCTAGCGTTTCCTTCTGAATGAGATACTCGGCGATAGCGTCCAGCCTTGCCCTGTTCCCGGCCAGGATTTCCCGGGCCTTGTTATGGGCCCGCTGGATGAGATCGTGCACTTCGTCATCTATTACTTGAGCGATCGTCTCACTGTAGTTTCTCGTTTCGCTAATCTCGCGACCGAGAAAGACCAGTTCCTCTTTGTGGCCGTAGGAACGCGGGCCAAGTTTCTGGCTCATGCCGTAGTCGGTTACCATCTGCCTTGCCAATTTCGTGGCCCTTTCAATATCGCTCTGGGCCCCGGTAGTGATCTCGTTAAACACTAGCTCCTCAGCCGTTCTGCCACCGAGGGCAGCAGCCAGCATGTTATTGAACTGAGAGCGAGTCCACATATGGCGGTCCTCTTCCGGGAGGTACCTGGTATATCCTCCCATCGATCCGCGGGCTACGATAGAAATCTTGTGTACAGTATCGGAGTTGGGCAACATCCGTCCGACTAAGGCATGACCAGCTTCATGATAGGCCGTTATCTCTTTCTCCTTGGGACTAATGACCCGGCTTTTTCGCTCCGGGCCAGCAACTACCCTGTCGATGGCTTCTGCCATCTCGTCCATGCCGGTGCTCGTCTTGTTCCGGCGGGCGGCGAGAATGGCGGCCTCGTTGACGAGATTAGCCAGGTCGGCGCCGCTGAAACCGGGGGTCTGCTTGGCGATGACTTCCAGATTGACTTCGGGGTCTATTGGTTTGCCCTTGATGTGAACATCAAGAATCGCCCGTCTCCCGGCAATATCGGGCTGATCGAGTATAACTTGTCGATCGAAGCGTCCCGGACGTAACAGCGCCGGGTCGAGAACGTCTGGTCGGTTAGTGGCGGCGATGACGATGACGTTGGTATTAGTATCGAAACCATCCATCTCCACCAGAATCTGGTTCAAGGTCTGCTCCCGTTCGTCGTGGCTTGCGCCAAGACCGGCCCCCCGGCGGCGGCCGACGGCGTCGATCTCGTCGATAAAGACTATGCAAGGAGCGTTCCGCTTGGCCTGATCGAAAAGGTCTCGCACGCGGGAGGCGCCGACGCCGACGAACAACTCTACAAATTCGCTGCCGCTAATGGAGAAGAAAGGCACCCCGGCCTCGCCGGCTACGGCCCGGCTGAGGAGAGTCTTGCCCGTTCCCGGCGGGCCCACGAGAAGCACGCCACGGGGAATGCGAGCGCCAAGGGCCGAGAACTTCTCGGGCGTCTTCAGGAACTCTACGACCTCCTGAAGTTCCTGCTTGGCCTCTTCGACGCCAGCGACATCGGCAAACGTGATGGTCGGTCGGTTGCCGCCAAACATTCTCGCCTTGCTCTTGCCGAAGCTGAAGGCTTGATTGCTGGAGCCCTGGGACTGTCTCATCATGAAGATGAAGATCCCGGCAAGCGCCGCGAGCGGGCGGATAATCGCGGCCCCGGGCACCGCCGGCTTCGACCTGGGTACCGGGGCCGTCTCGTGGGGAGCTTCGGTCGCGAGCGGCCGCGCTTCGGTTTCAGCCACCGCGGGCGCTGGGCGTGGCGTCAGTGACAACATCGCGGACCATGCCGGCGGCGACGGTGCGCCGGGTCGCCGGGTCGATGAGGATGAAGCTGCCAGTATCGCGGCTGGTCGCGTACGAATCGACGAACAGGGGTTCAAGCGTCCGGACCGTGACCCGGCCGATGTCGTTCAA
>JAUSEJ010001126.1 GCA_030650265.1 Dehalococcoidia bacterium
GGTGTAGTCGTCCTTCAGTTCCACGCTGGCTATAGATGCTCGCCAAAGGGTCGCACCTACGGGGCTGGTACTCTTAGGCCCGATCATCCTCTCGAGGCTAATCTTCACATCCGCTCCGGTGAGGTCGGTGCCATCGTGCCATTTGACCCCCTTTCTAATGTAGAACGTATGGGTCAGGCCATCAGGAGATATCTCCCACCGCTCGGCTATCCCGGGCGTTGCCTCGTAGTTGTCGACATCAAAGTACCAGAGGGTGTCGAAAACTGCGCTACCAATAGTTGCGAAGCCAACTGCGCTATCGAGAAGGGGATCAATGTGTTTGCCGAAGTTGTTTGCGATAGTCAGGCTACCATAAGGCTTTGTTTCCTTCGACGACGTCGTCGATGTAGGCTGCGACACCGGCGACGACGAGCACGATGAAACGATCAGAGCGCCAACCATCATTGCGCCAGCTACCAAACTCGCGAACCTGTAACGCATTCTCGCTGCAACCTCCCTCAATGATTAATTTGCTACAATCGATTATGGGCCGGTTTGAGCGGCCGCATTGCTTTGCTCTATTTGGTTTTCGCCGGCGACTTCAGCGAGGCGATAAACTGAGCCAGCCAGTTGGCTTCTTCTGGGACGACGTTAGCCATCCAGTTTCCCACGTCGCCGGCTATTGATAGCATGCCGATATCTGCCACATAAGGGCCGGTGGCGCAATCGAAGCCGCAATAAGTGAACTTGTTCATCTTGTCATAGAGGCCGTACTCCAGCATGGCCTCGTGATGGGCCAGGCCCGTATCGAGAAGATATTCTGTAGGCGGGAATTTCTCCACCACGGACCTATCCTCATAGACAGAGCCGGGAGCCCACCACATGGCATAGAAAGCAGGTACTACGCCGTTCTTGATGAGCCAATTGTCGGCCTCGATGTGGTAATCGCGAGCTTCCTGCCACGTCTTGTGCCCGTTGGGGGAAATCAGAGTGACGCCTGGAATGAGCTTACCCGCCACGTTGCCGACTCCAAGTATATCTACAGCATCATGAAAGCACTCGACCCACCGCTCATACGGCATGTGTTGCGCTTTCCCTGGACATATCTCGGCGAACAACTCGGGGTCCATCACTTCGATTTGGATGGCCATGGCGTCAAGGCCGGCATCTTTCAGCCTTTGAAGATCGTGCCTCTCCATGGCCTGTGTATGGATGGTGAAGTTGGGCTTGTAGGACAGTGCACTTGAGAGCCTCTCAATATAATTGAGATAGATTCTTGCCTCCTGCTCGGCCTTCATGAAGCCGCCCATCACAAATCCACCTTCGACCA
>JAUSEJ010000002.1 GCA_030650265.1 Dehalococcoidia bacterium
CACCCAGAGGTGGCATAGTCGCCAGAGGGAGCGGACTGCCGGTCACGCGGCCCCCCTGGTAGATGTTGCCAAATAGCACTACGAATGCCACCAGTGCCACGGATAATGCCCGTTTGCTCCACTTGTTTAGTTTGAACATAATTCCCTCCCATCAGTTGAAATAGGACTCATCTGTGGCGCCAACCCGAATTTCCGGATTTCGTTTTCTCTCCGCCGTGACGTTGCCTCTGAATATGCTGTGAGAGATCGCTTCATCCTTAGCCAATCGGGATAGGTTACCCAACCCAGAGCGCCCGAACGCCTATGCATTGCTCTGGATACGCGATTTGGTCCGCGCAAGTAGCATAGCGATAATCCATACTGCTTGTCGTCGATCGAAGGTTTATCTTAGGGATTAGATTATCGGAACAGGGATTAGTACTAAAGCCCAGGATTACGGCAAGGGATTAGGGAGTCAGCGCCCACGGTAACCCAGTTGACCCCGCATCTGGATCAGCTTCAGGATATTTTCCCTGTTCACCAGTCCAATCACATTCCCGCTTTCCACTACGGGTAGCTGATTGACGTTCGAATCGGTCAACAATCTGAACGCCGCGGCGGCATCGTCGCGCACCGATACCGTCTTCAGTTCGTCAAGTTTGGTCATTACATCGCGTATAGGGGTGGTAGTCCATTTGTCGCGCGGTATTCGCTTGAGGTCAGTCAGGCTTATAAGACCAACCAGACGTCCATCTGCTACGACGGGATATGCCCGCCAGTGGTGCTTGAGTACATAGTCGTGGACCAGGCTTTCCAATGTCAGGTCCGGGCTGACTACCTCGAACTCCCGCGTTATGACTCTGTCGAGGGGCACGTCACGAAGGGCATCATGGAGCACAACTCCCCGCTGGGTCGCCTCGGCCGCGTTGTTGAGGAACCAGCCGATGAATAAGAGCCACAGGCCGTTCACCCAGTTGCCACCAAAAACGAGGAAGAGTCCGCCAAAGATCATCGTATATGCCACAAAGCGGCCGACGCCGGCAGCAATTCTGTTTGCGAAAGCGAAGTCACCTTTGATCCACCAGACTGCCGACCGCAACACTCGACCACCGTCCAGTGGAAAGCCCGGGATCATGTTAAACACAGCAAGTGCCGCATTTATGTAAGCCAGGTAGTTGGCCACAGCCGCAATCGCGAGGTGCGAAGGTTGGCTAATCCACGAAACCAGAGAGAAAAGGACCGCCAGCACAACGCTCGATGCCGGGCCAACGATGGCCATCTGGAATTCCTTGGCCGCCGAATCGGGCTCGCTGCTCAAGTTCGAGACGCCGCCAAAGATGAAAAGGGTTATGCTGTCAACGGGCGTTCCCTTCGCCCTGGCTACCACCGAATGTGCGAGTTCGTGAAGCACCACGGATACAAACAGTAGTAGAGTTGTTATTCCACCCAACAGCCAGTTCATTCCTGACGACCAGGTTGGTTGTTCCATTGGGAAGTAGCCGGTTGATAGCGACCATACCACCAGGCCGAAGACTATGAACCAGGTGTAGTGCAGTCTGATTGATATGCCGAAAACCCTGGCAATCTTTATCGATCCGAGCACGCGAACCTCCCCGATCCTGTAATGGGCATTGTGGCAACTTCGGCGCCCTTGCGCAGTAAATGTACTGTTTAGGAATTCGCTGAGCACAAGATGGGGCGCCGCCCATCTTGTGCTCCAGGTCCGCTCTGGCTTCTGCCTAGCTTTCGGCGATCTTCTTTCCGGCCCCGTCGAGAGCCTTTCGGACTTTGCGCTTGACGCCGGCAACCTTGGTCTTGACATTGCCCTCAGCCTCATGGACTATGCCACGAGCTTCAGTCTCCTCTGACCCCGTCGCTTTGCCTACGGTCTGTTCGACTTTGCCCTGCAGCTTCTCAAGCTCGCCTTTCACTCTTAACTTGTCTGCCATGCTGTAAACCTCCCTATCGTATTCAGTCTCTGATGCGAAATCCCATCGTTCCCGGCGTGCGCTCAGCCGGTCACTCCATTTGGCCAGCGGGAGGGTAACCAGTTCTATGTCGCCTCTGTCGGAGGCTGCGCCTGTTCTTCGAGTTGGACCGGTATTACTTTGTCCGCCACGATTAGCAGATCCTTGCCAAGGCGCGTGTATTCACCGGCCTCGACGGTGTGGGTGTGACCGATCATCCTCGCGAATACGCCGCCGGTTACCTCGTACCCCGTTATTTGGCCCGTTGCCTGGTCGATATGGATATCCAATAGATCTCCCGCATAGTTGCCCGACGTCGTGGCCACCTTGCGACCCGATGCCTCACCGAAACTCATCATTTGGGCAGACTCGCCAAAGCGGGTCTGATCTTGGAGATTGTCGACGCTCTTGGTCAGCACCGCATCTCCCCCGAAGCTGCCGATGTCTCTATCCAACAGGATCTGCGGCCCGGCGAAGCGCGGCGCCTTCACTACCAGCGCTCCTACATGCTGCTCATTTGTGTGCAATAGGACATCTTCCACCATGCCGATGTTTTCCCCTTGGGCTGTAATGACGCTTTTTCCTTTGAGTTCGGACAGTTTCATTTATTTGTCTCCTTAAACATCTGTGCGGGTAACAGGCATAACAGGGCGGGTAGTGCTACAGGCCCCCGGTACGGCGACCACCGAGCAGGTTGTAGATAAGGATGACCAAGGCAATGACAATGAGAACGTGGATCAACCCGCCACCGATGTTGACGGCAAAACCCAGAGCCCAAAGTATCACCAAAATAACTATGACTGTCCATAGAATCGACAATTGACGGTTCCTCCTTTCGTTATTACAACACTATTCAGACTACTGTATACCTAACCCACGGCGCCTGTCATCTGTCTAAGGCTTATTCAGGGATTATATATATCAGGCTCAGATGACATCACTCTCGCCGACCTCTGCCCCCCTCTCCGCCTGGCCAGGCTGGCTGGAAAAGGTGAAAAGTGGTGACTCCCCAGCGTCGCAGACGCGTGGTGGGCGCAATTAATAACCAAACGTCGTTCACGTAGACCATAGCGAAAAACGCTGACAGGGCCAGAATGGTACGTAATACTTGCATGAGCTTAGTCATTTGACGGTTATCCTCTCGGGCGAACGCCTGCACCTGGCCTCGCCACCGTTCGGCGCTGGTGGCGAGGGGTTGTCTTCTTTCTCTGGAAGACCCGGTGCTGCTAATGTGACAATCTAGTTGCGGGTGCGATCGTAGGTGGATGTGCTGCGCGTCGTGGGGCGATCGAAGAGCGGCAATACCGCGCTTACCAACACCCAGCCCAGAAGTCCATAGACGAGCATTCCGATGAGCGACGGGAACTCCAGTACCATACCGCCGCTACTGGAAGGGCTGCCAATTAAGCCGAAGAACGGCGACAGGAAGACTCCAGCGAAACTGTAGACGAAGCTGGCGAAGCTGTTGTCCGGATTGGCCCCGATGAGCTTCAGCAAGACGCGCAGTCCAGACATCACCTCGATGATGCCGACGACCAACCAGATCACCTGGGAAATCTTGAGGATCCATTCCCGCTGCTCCGCCCCGACATCCTGGACGGTCCTCTCGCGGTGTTCGATGCCGGCCGCATTCGTGACGACGCGCTCGCGTTGCTCAACGCCAGCCCCACTCTGCACGGTCTCCTCGGTGTGCTCGACCGGTCGTGGGTCTAGAATTTGTGGCATGTCATTCTCCTTTTCCTATAGTCTATACTCTGTTCGTGCCAACTTGTTCTTATAGATAGCATATCCCTAATCCATGCCCTTTGTCGTCTATCGAAAGCTTATTTGTGGGGTTAGTTTTCGGGTAGACAGTTGGATTGTCCCTAACCCGCCCCCGGTAGGGCCTCTTCTTCGCAAGGTGCCGAATTGGATTATCTACTTTGTTGTGCTTCAGTCGCAGTGAGAACGAGCGGGGCAGTTCCAGCGTCTCCCAAGCCGAGCCAGGCCATAACTAAGCCCAATATTTGGCGGCTGTGGATAGTCCGACGGGAGTTTGTTTTCAACGTGGTTCAAACAGCCGGCGGTAGTCTTAGTTCTGCCCCGGGGACCTGTGGGTTGTTGGCTACGACCGGCCAACACATGGCGTTTAGCTCGGCGCCGACCATTAGAGCCGTGGCGACCAGGTAGGCCCAGGTCATCAGCAGGAAGAACAGCCCGAAGATGGCGCCGTACTGGTTGAAGTTGCCGAGGTAGAGCGCGTACAAGGGGAATACCTGGGTCAGGAGCACGAGGGCAAGCGAGGCGAACAACGTGCCGGGCAGCACCTGGCTGGCCGCGAGGCGTACGTTGGGCACCACGTAGTAAATGGCGAAGCAGAGGGCGAAGGCCGCCAGGAGCGAGATAGCGCCGCCGGCCACCGTCAAGG
>JAUSEJ010000015.1 GCA_030650265.1 Dehalococcoidia bacterium
GGCGGACTGCTGTTGACTGTGAACCTGTCTTGACGTATGATAAGCCCGCTTGCATAATATCAGCGGGCAAGACGAGTAACCAAAACAAATACTTGGAGGTGAAATATGGCGCCTGAACTGGTAGAATACCTGCTCTACGAGCCGGAGGACTCGGGTATCCTCTGGATCAAATTCAATCGCCCGGAAAGACAGAACGCAATCTATGTTCCCGAGAGCCTCGCGGCGCTTGCCGAATACTTGAAGGCAGGAGATGCCGACCCGAAGATCAGGGTCATCGTTATTACTGGCGTCGGCAAGCATTTTTGCGCTGGCGTAGATCTCAATCCAAATGCCGGAATGGTTGACCGTCTGCATGGCGAAAACTCCGATTCCAGCCGGGAGAACTTCCTTTATAGAACTTATCCCTACTTCGATGCCGTTTCGGAAACTATGAAGCCGACCATTGCTATGATCAACGGCGCCGCCGTGGGCATGGGCATGGATATTTCCCTTCGCTGCGACATTCGCATGGGCTGTGAGTTCACCCGCTTCTTTACCTACCAGAATGTAGGGCAGATCATCGAAAACGGCGGCAGCTACTTCCTGCCCAAGCTCGCCGGATTGGGGCGAGCCCTTGAGCTAGTCTATACCGGCGGGTTCCTCCAAGCCGAGGAAGCCTATCGCTGGGGCATTCTGAACCACCTGGTGCCAGCAGATCAACTCGAGGCGGAGACCCGGGCCCTGTGCCAGAAGATCATCGCCAGTCCGCCCTTCGTGCAGTGGATTAACAAGAGGATCATGCGTCGGGCGCTGGACGTCGACTTGAAAACCGTACAGGACCTTTGCGCCAACGCCTCCGGCATCCTCTTCGCCTCCGAGGACGCGAAGGAAGCCAGGACAGCCTGGGCCGAGAAGCGGCCTCCCGTCTTCAAGGGACGCTAAACCTACCTTCACAGGCTCACTCCCGCGCCGCTCTCAAAGGGAGGCAGGGGTGAGCCTGCCGCTTTGGGACTACGAACAATCAGATGGCATGCCCCCAAGTATGAACTGATCGATTAATTGCACTCGCCGACTGACAGATAAATCACATGTTGAGCACTTATTCAAAGGCTGCGGTACGCATCCTTACGATGCTGAACCCGCAGTATTAGGACCATACTCTCCCCATCATCCACGTCGTAAAGGATCCGATAGTCCCCAACACGAATGCGATACGTGTCCTCAGCCCCCTTTATCCTCTTACAGCCCGGAGGTCTGGGAGATTTGGCGAGTGCCTCAAGAGCGGCGCTGGTCCGCTGACCAATGGTATCGGGCAGGTCGTCCAGATCCTTGATGGCGTGTCTGCTAAGGCGGAGGCTATACACGCCAGCCACGTTTCCGGGCATAGTCCGTTAGGTTCATGCTTGGCTCCGCGTCTTTCCTGGCCTCAGCAGCAGCCGCGCTGTCCTGAATGTCCTCTTCTGCCTCTAGCTCCTCCAGCCACTTGTTCAGAGCCTCCACAACAATGACCCGCACTGGCACATCACGCTCAATGGCCGCGTGGCGGATAGCTTTGTAGAGGTCAGGGTCGTCAAGGTCAAGAGTTACTCTAAGTCTCTTCTTCGCTGTCATCGTTTCACCTCAGATAGCAGTATAACACCAATATGCCGAGGTGTAAAGGCATATTGGTCACTTCGGCAGCAACATTGTGAGCGTAAAGAGTAGCATTCGAAAGCGCTAGGCTGCCAAAACATGCGGTGAGATTCGATGAAGATCCAGCTAGTTGCCGATGACAATGCGCTCCTTGGCTATGAACAAAGTCGACCGAGAGAAGTCGATGAACTTTGCCTCGTCCTCGAGTACCAGAGCGCCGACTCGCGGGCTTCCGGGCACAGGCCGTTCACGGGGCCTGGCCAACCGGTCGAACCAGACTTCCGCATGACCAATGTATGGCTCTTCCATGACGCCTCTCTGCGCCCGCAGCAGTTCGGCGAGGGGCGTGGTGAAATGATGGACCTGCACAGAGCGCATGATGCCGAGGACGGGAGCCAACGACCTTATCAGAGGGCCGTGGCTCGCACACCAATAGAGTCTCGCCTCGTCGAGGAAGAGCTTCGATGAGTGACGAAGAGGAAAGACAATCTTGGCGATACTATAGCAAAGCCAAGGTGAAACCCGCAGACTGTGGGCTCACGCCCAAGTAGATTCTACCTTGACTTTGGCTCAGTAATAACTCCTTAGAATTACCGGAATGTACAAGTAGTGGCTGGCGAGATTGAAATAAAGTGTCACGTCATCGATGTAGAAGACGGCGTGAGGGGAAAGGTCGTCCTGCTGAACGTCGAATACGATGGCGATATTCCGGCCAACTATGTTGGGGATAAGCTGCCTGAAATCCAGAGTCACGCTGTTCCATCCGGTAGTTGCCGAGCAATAGGCAGAACCGTATCCAATAAGCTCGCTCAGCGAAGCATCCATAATCTTGACCTGTAAAAAGTCGTAGCAGCTACCGTCGCCTTGTAAGTCCGGATTGATGTTTTTCCAATAGAACTCCAATCTGGCTCCCACTATGTGGCCGGGTACCGTGACTATTTGATAGAAACGACCGCTAGAGCCGGCTACAGATCTCAGGGACCAATTGCCCGAGCGAAACTGAGTATCCGTTCGTTGAATGAATAACATAGTCCAGTACCCGTCTTGCTCAAAGCCCCCATTTTGCAGGCTCGACGTGGGAGTAGGCGTTGCTGTCGGTGTGCTGGTGACAGCGGGGGTATTGGTTGCCGTCGCCGTTTTCGTCGGGGTACTCGTGATTGTCGATGTGCCAGTAACTGTTGGTGTCTTGGTCATCGTCGGCGTATTCGTCGGAGTACTCGTAACTGTTGGTGTGCCAGTGACCGTTGGACTACCCGTGGCCGTGGGAGTGCCCGTTACTGTTGGTGTCTTGGTCATCGTTGGACTACTCGTGGCCGTGGCCGTAGGTCTGGGAATAATCTCCTGTAGCTTCTGGCGGATGGCGTTCGCGTAGTCGGCAAAGGTGACGACCTGGAGGACAAACCCGCCTCCGTTGAAGGGCGGCGCCACGTACCCCGGGCGAGGATAAGCGATCTCTAACATCGATACTATCGAAGGGTCGCTGCCGATAGCTTCCAGGTCGATCTCGTCAATGCCGACAGCCACCGCATTATCCCTGGCAATTACGGTTAAGGTCTGGTCCGACGGGTTGCCGTCGGTAGAGATGTTGATGTTCTGCTTGAGGGCGCCAGCAAAATTGGCTGATCCGGTGATCTTCTCGGTGCAGAGATCAATTGCCAGATGGGTAGGGGTGAACCCTCCCTTCTGTTGCGCCGCCCGAATGGCGCTGGCCGCTGCGTTAGCTGCCGCTACACTATTTATCACGGTGGGCTCGAGGATGACCGGCACTTCATAAATGATCCCCCCAAACTGGAGCACTGTCAACTCGACTGCTCCGTTCTGAGGCACCACGTTGCTGTCCTCGACGGCAGCCGCAAGTCCCTCTTTCATGGCAGCAAAATGTTCAGCCTGGATGCTACCCGAGCCGTCAACAGCGATGCAGATCTGAATGGTGGGGCTGGCGGTCAGCGCACTTTTGGGCGATATGACCAGCCAGAAGAAAGCGACCACCAGCAATAAGGTGGCCGGCAGACCAAGAAACTTTGAGCGCGGGCTTCTCGGCCTTAGGAAACGGTGTCCTCGTATGTGTAGTCTCAAAAGAGGACGAATCGTGAAGACGCATAAGTGTGCCAGTGATCTCCTTGTGTCTTTTATCGCCATCGGCAACCTCCACTAAGAGCGCCCCGATACCTACGGCCCAATGCCACCTTTCGTTCCCCTTTATGGCGACCAGACGGGGTCCTGTTTTCTCACAGCTTAGTCTAGCACAAGAGACGGTCTAGGTCAAGGGCGCGAAGATGGCGCCTCCCATATGCAGCAGATTGGCGAGTTGATGGGCAAGCTACTGACGGAACTGGCCGATGTCTACGGCAAACATCCCACCTACCAGATGCTAAAGCGGGTATTCAGCGAACACTTTGTGGTCGAGCAGGAGCGCTTGCGTCTCAAGGTTGGCAAGGAGCTCAGCGCTAGCAGCCTCAATTCCCCTGATGATTTAGA
>JAUSEJ010000016.1 GCA_030650265.1 Dehalococcoidia bacterium
AGGGATGGAAAACCTCTAAGCGAAGGCATATAATGCAGGTGGCATATCTGGAGAGGAGGACTTGCGATGAAAGCCCGGAAAACCGAAGAGATTCTAACCGAAGAAGGACTGGCCACCTATGCGGCCCTGGGGCGGGCTGCCGACTGGAGCGTCAAACGAGTTGAGGCGGTGGTCGGGCGGTCCGACCAGCACTGGGCAACGATCTATTTTGACTGGGTAATCAATGGCATGTACAGCCGGAATGTTCTTCCCCAGAACATCAGAGAGCTTTGTGCCGTGGCTGCCCTGACGGTGCAGCGAAGCGACAGCGAATTGGAAAGCCACATCCACTATGCTTTGGGGCTCAATCCTGTCGAATCGGTTAAAGAAGTGATTCTGCAAATGGGTGTCTATGCCGGTGTGCCGGCTGCCCACAATGGTCTCAGAATTCTGGAAAAGGTGCTGGCGTCACGAAAAGCGAAAGGCCTGGACATTCCAAAAGCTGGGTAATAAGAATTCGCGGTGGAGCTCGTCTTTTTCGTTGCAGACGTCAATGGAGAGGTAGACAATTCGAGGAGCGGCTATCTGGAGGAGATGCAGGTGGTAGAGCCGAAGAATTACCCCGATCCCGGGCGCCCGGCGTATTGCGGCCGCTGCGCCACACAGATGGAGATTGTCGAACGGGGAGGTCGCCATCGTCCCGTTTGTCCCCAATGCGGCTGGACCTATTTCGCCCGTCCTGCTTTCGGCGCCGCCGTAATTATCGAGGATGAGGGCAGGATCCTCCTCGTCCGCCGCGACCATGAGCCCTACGCTGGCTGGTGGATGCTGCCCGCCGGCTTCGTCGAGTACGACGAATGGGCCGCCGAGACGGCCGTGCGAGAGGCTCTGGAGGAAACCGGCCTGGAAGTGCGCCTGGCCAAATTACATGGTCTTTATTACGGCACCGACGATCCCCGCAATCCGTCCCATCTGGCCGTCTATAGGGCCGAGGTAGTCGGCGGCCAGTTGGGGGCGGGAGACGACGCCGCTGCCCTCGCCTTCTTCTCCCCGGACGAGGTACCCCGCAACATCGCCTTTCACGGCCAGCGCCTCGCGATCGCCGCCTGGATCAGCGCCAAGCTCGGTACTCCGGTTGACCCGGCCAGCTATGGAGAGGACGGTTAACTACGGAGACACTGAGATTCCATTTTGATTCAACAAGGAGCCTAACGTGTTCCCCATCGAATCAGAGGTCCTGATGGTTAACCATCAGGCTAATAACTCAAGCTTGCTAAAGCAGGCTCAAAGCTCCGAGTGCGCTTCAGCGTACTTGATTTGTTAGCCTATGGCTGTTAGCCTAAGGCGGCCCGTTTCGCTGCCGATCGTCAATTGTAAAATGACCTTCGCCGTTCAAGAACGTACCCCACGTTGATTCTTGTCTGTCTGTACTGTAAAATAGGCCTGCGACCCAGCCATCGATGGGATTTTCGCCGGGGTGTGGTGCCTTGCTCGATCTTTCGCCCTTCCGTCTCAACATGTTCCGCCAGTGCCGCCGGAAATACAAGTTCCACTATCTCGATGGCCTGCAGAGACAGTACGGCAAGCCGCAGCCTCATTTCACCATGGGCAATCACGTCCACTGGAGCCTCAACATCTTTCTCCGCTCTACCACCCCTGCCCGGAAGCGAACAATGGAACACCTGGAATCCTTGCTGCGCGATCGGTGGGTGCTCGACCGCTCAGGTTTCGCCGACCGTGGCCAGGAGCGGGACTACTGGCAAAAGGCCCTTCGCCAGCTACGAGGCTTCTTCGCCACCCAGGACGTCTTCGCCGTCCCCAAGATGACCGAGGCCACTCACAAGGCCGCTCTAACCCCCGATCTGAGGCTTATGGGCAAGATCGATAGGGTGGACCAGGCGGAGGATGGGCTCGTGGTGATCGACTACAAGACCGGTCGTCGGCCGATGGCTGTCGACCTGCTCCAGCTTCGCACTTATGCGCTCATCTTACAGAAGAGGTTCGGGCAGCCGGTGGTCAGCGCCCGTTATCTCTTCCTCGAAAGCGGTGGCGTCGCCGAGATCAGGCCGGAGGAGAGCGACCTCGGGGAGGCAGAGGAGGAACTAATCGCCTGCGGCAGGGAGATACGAGGCGAGCAGGAGTTCCTTGCCGCGCCGAACCGGCTCTGCTCATACTGTGATTTCCTCGAGATCTGCCCCGAGGGCATCGCCTACGGTGGCCCTCGAGCGAATCCAGATGAGGACGAGTTTCCAGTCTAATGCTCGAAAGGGGGGCACTAGCCATGTCATCGGAGAGTAGCCCGGACAGCCTGCAGACCGACTATTGCGTGGTTATCACAACCTGCTCGTCGTCAGAAGAGGCTGAGACGCTCTGTTCCGCTCTTCTGGACCGGCAACTGGCAGCCTGCATACAGGTGCTGGACATTACTAGCCGGTACGTATGGAAGGGAAAGCGCGAGACCGAGAGCGAGAAGCT
This sequence comes from Dehalococcoidia bacterium, assembly GCA_030650265.1. The sequence goes on from JAUSEJ010000016.1 coordinate 2,455, forward strand.
GCTGCTAATCAAGACCAGACGCGCCCTCTATCCAGACATCGAAGCTACTCTGCGGACAATTCATCCTTACGAGACCCCCGAGATCATCGCCGTGCCCGTACTCGCCGGGTCGGCAAGCTATCTCGCCTGGATCGACGAGGTTACCGGCAGCCAGTGATAATCGACAAGACGTGCGCGGGGGACCCCAGATTCAGTTGTTGACGATGATTAGGACTCGACTTGAGGAAGGTGTGAGACGAAATCCAGCCCATAAGCGGGGATGCCATCAGGGTGATCGATGTCGTACCTGGCGATAGCCCGGGCGATCAGGTTAAACCTGTCGTTTGGCAAGCTGTAAGGAATAACCAGGACACCGGCGTGCGGTCTCTCTTCTTCGAAGAACTTCACAGTCAGAGATATGAAGTGTCCACGATTGCGAGTCACCAGACAGCGGACTTCAGTCGCGGCATATGCCAGTTGAAAGTCGTCGTCCGCGCCCGCATTACCACGTTCAGAGGCAGTCACAATATCCACGCCCATCCCTCTGGCAATCCCGGCTATCTTCCCCGACATGTCCTCATCTAGGTAGTAACGCAAGCCTCATCGTCTCCGGGGAGACATGAACGGATAGCGTTTGGTCAAGGCGTCGGCCGTCCATCGCTCATCTTGCCGGATATGCTCCTCAATCTCATTTGGATAGGCCTCGGCATAGGCCAGGGCGGCCCGGAGTTGGACATCGGACAGCCAGTGGTAGGCTTCCTTCAACCGGGTCCAGGACTTCTCCACCGAGCGAAAACCTTGGATCACCTCGAACACCTCGAGTCCAGTTCCGGCAACCCGTGCCACCCGCGCCCCTGTAGGGCTATCGGCAAATACGACACCAGGAATCCGCCGCATCTTGATCCCCTCTGCAAGCATCTCATTCACGATGCTCGAAAAGTCGCGTCGGGAAGTACTCGCTTCTTCCTCCAGGGGGAGCCGAACCTCGTCCGGCATGCGAATAGTCTTTGGCACCGCAGCCATCTTCGTTCCTCCATGTATGCTCTGTCATATATAGCATATATGTCTTACAGGTCTATGTCAAGCGACCATGAATTTGTATTTGCCTTTTCAGGCGCTGGATTCCACGGCTTGTTCCTTGAGGCGAGATTGCGGGTCGGGAAAGTATAACGCGAATTGCCCTGGCATTTTCCCCAAGCGGTCCTCCATCTGTGCTATTATATGGTGATGGTTTTGAACGATCATGGCCATTGGGCGTAACCTGGACCACAGCAAGTTCGTTATAGTCTTGATAGGCGGATACCGGGTTGGTATCTGGCGCTTTGGAGGAGGAAAAGTAGAGTGACTGAACCAGAAAAGGGATCGATCACAACGCGTGAGGCCGGACGGCGCGGAGGTACAAAGGTGAGGGACAAGTACGGCCCGGATTTCTACGCCAGGATCGGCAAGTTGGGCGGCGAAGCTGTGAAGAGGGAGCGTGGCCTTGATTTCTTCTCAGAAATTGGCAAGTTGGGCGGCCAACGGGTGAAGGAAATGCAGACCCCCGACTACTTTGCTCGTATTGGCAAGAAGGGTGGAGATCGCGTCAAGGCAACCCAGGGCGCCGATTACTACTCGGTGATTGGCAAGAAGGGTGGAACCAGTAAAGCGAAGAAGAGGGAGGAGGCATAATGGCAAAGGAAGACAAAGGCCAGGGTGGCATGACGGTAAGAGAAGCGGGGCGCCGGGGTGGCAACAAGGTCAAGGAGAAATACGGCAAGGAGCACTTCGTTAAGGCAGGGCAAAAGGGTGGGCAGGCCGTCGCCAAACTGCGGGGCCGCGAATTCTTCGTCAAAATAGGCAGTATGGGTGGCAAGGCAACAAAGGCCAAACCCGTAGATGAGGTCTAGAGCCCGGTCGGCGTGACAGGCGGTGACGCCGTCAGGGCAAAGCGCCGTGATGATCATACTCGTCAGGTTGGCCTGATTGATGGCAGAGCAAAGGGCTAGAAGCTTGGATCAGGAGACTGAACGCTGTGCTCGGAACCGGGTTTCTCGGCGCACAGACTCTTTCAGCTTCCCCCTTACTTGCCGCCATAGAGGCTTAGAATGGGGACGATACGGCGACAACCGCAAGTGTTGATGCCGTATGGATTCACCCCACAGGCGTGGGAACAATCGAACCATTGCTATGTGTTCGCGCTCACGAACCATTCGGAACCATGGAAGCTCGAATGCCTTGACCACCCTTTTCTTATGGGCATCGACCGGAAAACCGGATATCAGACAGCGACTCCGGTTTCGGCTACGAACGCTTCGAGCGCGGGAGATTCTTCTTCGAGGGCCTCTTTTCCGAAGGTCTCGATGTGGAAGCGAATAGCTGATTTCACGTCCGCTAAAGCCTCCTCGTATGTATCACCTTCACCCACTACGACTCCCTTGAGCCCCAGCGGATAGGCCACGTCGCCATCGGGATGCTTCTCCACTATGACTTTGCATTGCTGGATCATTCTGCCTCTGACGAACTTATACATAAGGGATCAATTCTGTCAGTAAACCACTCGAGAAAGAAGCGGACATGTTGACGGCAGACGCCATGGTGTTTTAGATCTGCGGGGCCTTCGCGAGGAACACTATTGGGTCCTGCCAAGAAACGCTACCCAGGCGCCTCTCGGTCTCTAGCAGCCCTCGTAAGAGGCCACCCACGTCGTTAGGCGATACGGCGCGATCGTCGACGAAGATCACACCTCCGTGGGACCGTTCCTGCTCGGCCCAGTTCTTGAGAAGCAGCGGAATGGTTCGGCAGTCGCAAGTAACGACCACTCGACCGTCCTCCAACGCGGCTGACAACATCTCGTGGTCCGGACGTCGAAGAAACCGATCCTTCTTTTGGAAGGACCAGTCACGCAAGGCTGCGGCGTCAATGCCGTGACGACCGAGCTGATTGGCCAGAGGAGGCGGCAAATGCTCGTCAAGAAGCAGACGCATCGAACGTTATCAACTCAATGTTGGGGAGAAGGTGCTTCAGCTCGGCAAAGGGGCGGTCGTTGTCCGCGAGAGCCTCGGCGGTTTCCTCGGAATAGGCCTCGGCATAGCCTAAGGCAGCCTGAATTTTCAGCAGTGGAATCTCGAGGGGTATTGACACGTACGGGTAATTATCGTACACTTAGCGTGCAGCAATTGGTCTTAGGCACGCGTCGAATGCAGATTGCGGCTCTAGGAAGGAGCAGGAGAATGTCCACTTTTACTAAGAAGACAGAGCGATTTGAGCAGCGTAGTACCTCCGCGGTGAGGGACTTGATTGAACGTGCGGCAGATCTATCTGGCCGCAGTGTTAGCGACTTCATCATAAGTAGCGCCGAGGCTGCAGCGAGGGAGACAGTTCACACCTATCAGGTAATTCAAATGACCACCGCTGGCACCGCCAACTTTGTTCAAGCGTTCCTGAATCCGCCATCCTCTAGTGAACGCATGGAGGTTGAAGCTCGCCGGTATATGGAGTTGGTGGATAGGGCATGAAGCCTTATCGCTCTGAGGCCCTCAAGAAGAGTCATAACCGCCGTGCCTTCAGTTGTGGTGATGATGCGCTCGACCGATATTTTCGAGAGCAGGCCGGGCAAGACAGCCAGCGGACTGGAAGCGTGGTCCATGTCCTCATCGACGCCGCTACCGAGAAGGTGGTAGGCTACTACACGCTTACCAACGCGACTATTCGGCTGGCAGAAATCCCCCCCGAGGCTGCTAAGAGACTGTCGCCGTACCAGACCCTAGTCGCTGTCCTAATTGGGCGGTTTGCCGTGGATCAGCGGCATCAGCGCAAGGGCAAAGGGACATTGCTCCTGCACGATGTCTTCATGCGTTGTCTGGAGGTCGCTGAGACATCAGCATGGAGCGCGATTGTTGTGGATCCCAAGAACGATGCCGCCCGCAGCTTCTACGAGCATCATGACTTTTCCTCAATCGTCGAGGATAAGCCCGGCCGCATGTATATCCTCTTCGACACTATCCCCAAGGCTCTGCGCGAGGCAGTGGCTCAAATGCGGGCTCTTCGGGAGGAAGTTCGGCTTTTGCTGTCCACCCCGCAAAAGTAGTCTATCATCGGCCACGCTGGCACCAGCATGCTATAAGAGTCAATCCCTTGCTCCATCCCTCGGAGAAGATGGTCAGGTGCCACGATAAGGCTTATTATATGCGGTGATTACAATGGGTAGTGAGCGGCTCTCAGCTGGAAGTTCATTTTGGCGGAGTGTTACTTTCATGATTAAGTGGCGGTGATTCTTCAGGAGGTTCACCCCCACACACGTGGGGACAATAGGTGACATCTTGGAGCAAGGTTATTATACCACGGTTCACCCCCACACACGTGGGGACAGTGCTCCACGGGTGGATGACATAGATATAGGCATCTAAGCTGCCTTTGGTAAGCCAGCGACTGCGGTATCGTATCGGTTGTTCAAGACATGGGTGCGTAGGTGAAGCACAGCTCTAAGGCCCTTATCGCTCCAACGCATTCCCGGCCCCTTGCATCTTTGAGCGACAACCAGCTTTGCCGCACTCTCCACAGTGCCGCTGCCTATCTCCATGCCTCTTGCCCGGTATTCGGGATAACGCATTCGCCCGGCATTGTTCTGGAAGTACACT
>JAUSEJ010000017.1 GCA_030650265.1 Dehalococcoidia bacterium
CGAATCCCAAACGAAAAACCACATTATCAAGCCTGGTCTCCAGAATACGCATGAGGTTTTGTCCGGTCATTCCCGTGCGCCGTTCCGCTTCGGCAAAATAGCGTCTGAACTGTCGCTCCAGCACGCCATAAGAATATCGCGCTTTCTGCTTCTCCCTGAGCTGCACCCCACGCTCCGATACCTTGCGTCTGCGGTTAGTGTGCATGCCGGGACCCATTCCCCGCTTATCTCTCTCCACAGAACACTTCGGTGTCGAACACCTGTCGCCCTTCAAGAAGAGCTTCTCTCCAATCCGGCGGCATTGCCTGCACACTGCTGCTGTATATCGCGCCATCTTTCCTCCTGACCAGAATCCTCTACACTCTTCTTCGCTTTGGCGGCCGACAGCCGTTATGCGGAATCGGCGTTACATCTGTAATGGTAGTGATCAACAACCCTGACGCCTGCAGCGCGCGGATCGCCGCCTCCCGGCCGCTGCCCGGTCCCTTTACAAAAACGTCAACTTGACGCAGCCCGTACTCCATCGATCTCTTAGCGGCGTTCTCGGCGGCCATCTGGGCGGCGTATGGTGTACTCTTCCGAGAACCCTTGAAACCCGCTGCACCACAGCTTCCCCATGATAGAACATTCCCATTCGGATCAGCGATAGTGACGATAGTGTTGTTAAAAGTAGACTGGATGTACGCCCGCCCTCGGGGAATGACCTTCCGCTCACGTTTTCTGACCCTTGCCTGTTTTCTCTTATCTGCCATTTATCTCCTCGCTATGTCCACTACGGCTTACTTCTTAGACGCCGCCTTACGCCGACCGGCAACTGTCTTCCTCGGCCCTCGCCTCGTACGGGCATTCGTTCGCGTCCGTTGTCCCCGAACGGGAAGCCCTCGGCGGTGCCTGATACCGCGGTAACAGCCGATCTCGATCAACCGTTTGACGTTTAGCTGAATCTCGCGCCTGAGGTCACCCTCAACCTTGAGCTGGCGATCAATCACCTCACGCAGGCGACTGATTTCCTCCTCCGTCAGATCTCTTGTGCGGGTATCGGGACTTACCCCCGTGGCCACAAGAATCTTACGGCTAGTGGCCGGTCCAATGCCGTAAATATAACGCAAGGCGATTTCGATTCGCTTCTCTCGGGGGATATCAACTCCCGCAATTCGTGCCATTCCTCTCGTCCTCCTACCCTAGCCTTGCCTCTGTTTATGCTTAGGATTGCTACAAAGAACTCTCACCACGCCATGCCGACGGATAATCTTACACTTCTCACATCGGGCTTTGACTGACGCCCTGACTTTCACAATGATACCTCCGCTCCGTGTCCAACAAGCCCTCCATGGTAAACCAAACACCTGCAAGGCTTGGGCTACTTGAATCTGTAAGTTATCCTTCCACGAGCCAGGTCATAAGGGGACAACTCCACCAGCACTCTGTCGCCGGGAAGAATCCTTATAAAATGCAGCCTGATTTTGCCAGAGATGTGGGCCAGAACCCTATGGCCGTTCGCCAACTCAACACGAAACATCGCGTTGGGCAGGGACTCGACGACCGTTCCCTCCACCTCTATTACGTCCTTCTTAGGCATCCTCACCTCAATTTCCTGTCATACTAGAGAGACGTGAGGATCTCCGCCTCATTCTCCGTCACTGCCACCGTATGCTCAAAATGAGCAGACAAGCTGCCATCAGCCGTTACAACCGTCCAATGGTCATCCAATATCCTGGTGCGCCAGTCACCGACGTTGACCATCGGCTCGATGGCCAGAACCATGCCAGGCTTCAAAGGGATCCCCCGTCCTGGCATGCCAAAGTTCGGAATCTGGGGGTCCTCATGCATCTGACGTCCAATGCCGTGACCAACATACTCCTTAACTACCGAGAAACCCCGACTCTCCACATAAGACTGAACAGCCCAGGACACGTCTCCCAAATGTTTGCCAGGCCTCATTGCCGCAATTCCCGCTCCCAAAGCGCCTCGTGTCGTATCGATGAGTTTTCTCGCCTGGTCGGAAATCTTGCCAACGCCAACTGTGACGGCTGCATCCCCCTGCCAACCCCGATATATGGCACCAACATCCAGAGACACGATGTCCCCTTCCATCAGCCTTCGCGTGGCGGGAATGCCATGTACCACTTCTTCATTTATGGATACACAGATAGAAGCCGGAAAACCACGATATCCTTTGAAAGATGGCTTAGCATTATGCTGGCCGATCACCTTGTTGGTCAAATCGTCCAATTCCGATATAACCACTCCCGGCCTAATGGCATCAGATACCATCTGCAAGGTTATTGCAACTATTCGGCCCGCCTCGCGCATTAGCGCGATCTCTGCGGGCGACTTCAACATGACGCCCATAAAAACGATCTCTGAGCCAGCTATTTGGCGCCGCCGGTCACCAACGCATCAACGAGAATCCGGCCAACAACGTCAACATCTTGCTCGCCGTTGATCTCCACAAGATTCCCGGCTTCTAGATAGTACTCGATAAGAGGCGCCGTCTGAGCAAAGTAGACTCCCAACCTTTTTTGCGCCGTCTCCATCGAGTCGTCTGCTCTCTGATAAAGCTCTCCTCCGCAAACATCGCATTTGCCAGCAATCTTAGGAGGCAGATTCTTCGCATGATAGGGAGCCTGACAATTTCGACAGATCCATCTCCCTCCCAGCCGACTCAACAGCTCGTCGGTCGAAACCTTGATGTATGCTACTCTGTCAATCCGTCTACCTTGGCCTGCAAGGGCTGTATCAAGTGCCTTGGCCTGATCCAGGGTGCGAGGGAACCCATCCAAAATGGCCCCTTTGGCACAATCCGGTTCCCCTAGCCGTTCGAGAACCATTCTGACAGTCACTTCATCGGGTACCAGTTGACCCTTCTCCATGTATGACTTCGCCAAAAGCCCCAATTCGGTCCCTTTGGCCTGCGCTTCCCTGAACAAATCGCCCGAAGAAACGTGGGCTAAACCAAGCGATTTGGATACGGTTACCGCCTGCGTTCCCTTTCCAGCCCCGGGAGCACCCAACAAAATAACGTACACC
>JAUSEJ010000040.1 GCA_030650265.1 Dehalococcoidia bacterium
GACTCAGGCGCATGAAGGTTGCTTGTGATAGCTTGGATTACTTCCACCAACAACCTTGGAAGAAATGCCCGAACCTCCTCTAGCACTGCCTGTTCAAGTGTCTTTAACGAAGCATCCCGGTGTTCTTTGGCCGTAGCCACTAACGCTACGCCAAGCGCCTCCAATTGTGTTATCATTGTCGCGGGAAGAGCTTGATTCAAAGGGGTCTTCCTTCTAGGCCGCCGATGTTCTCTCGTCGGCGGCTGTTTGTTATTACCCCCATTCTATCAAAAAAAGACAAGTACCTCTCCTTTACAATAACTTGGCACACCCAAGGGCTCGCATTACATTGACTGGTGCAAGCTTATATGCTAAGATGACGACATCAACCAAGCATCAGAGGTTTCTGCACAGTCATCGCGATTAGAGACTACCTTCCGAAGTCTCTTAGTTAGACCAACGGGCCAACGACGACACGTAGACGCCTCCTCATCAGGTCTCAGGCTTGGCGACGACCATCACGAGGTTCATTTTGGGATATTACGCAAGTGCCTGCGATCAGTATACTAAACTCCCCACAGACAGACTGGACAGGGCGGCTTCGAGGATTTTGCCAATCTGAATCTAACAGGAGGAAAGACATTGTCCCGAGTAGACGAATTGCAGAAGAAGTATCCAACAATCCCGCGCGGGCTGATCATTCACAGGGACATTCACAGTCATGGCGTGAGACCTAACGAGGTAATGGCCAATAATAGCATCTACTCTCGATCGGTCATCTACCAGAGCCGGGACAATGAGGTGACCCTGCAGGATGTCGTGAAACAGAATCCGGGTTCTGTCAGGCCGGGCTTCGTGGCGCAGACGCCCGTGCCCTTTTTGAAGAGTGGCTTTGGTTTGCGAATTATCAGAGATCCCAGAAGCAACTATGAGTTTAGAGAGACCGCTCCCGGCGAGTATGCCCTCTACGAGGGAGAAGAAAAGGTCGACGATCTCTATTTTCCTCATGGCAAGGACTGGTCAGAAGAGCCTGATAAGGAGCCAAAGACCCGCAATGGGACGCCGGTAACCAGTCTCGTACGCATGAGACGTCGCTGTTATCAGATAGTCCCTGTGAGATACTGTGAATACTTCGACTCGGGCGATGAGTGCAAGTTCTGCAACTTCAATGCGACCTACGAGGACGCCGCCTCGGCCTTCGGCTACCGTCAGCCCACTACAATAAACCTGGACGATACGATCGAGGCCTACAAGATCATCGCCTCCGGGATGGCGCCTCTCGTTGAAGGTCGGCTGGTTATGGGCGGCTTCGCCGACAGCGACAAGGAGATGAAGATCCATCTCCGCTTTATCGAGCAGTTGTCTGGGGCAACTCCCCACCAGCCAAACCACGGCATGAGCACCCAGCCCCCTAGCAGGGCAGTTCTAAGAAGGCTAAAAGATGCTGGCATTAGTACCATCAACATGAACATGGAGGTATGGGACCGCCGCCTGTTTGAGGTGGTTTGCCCTGGAAAGGCCAAGAACAGGGGATATGACCGCTATCTGGAGGCCTTCCAGGATGCTGTCGAGATCTTCGGCTGGGGCTCAGTGGGGACCAATCTCGTGGCCGGCGCCACCGTCATGCCGGAGAACGGGCATGAGACATGGCAGGAGGCCCGCGATTCGACCATCGAGGGCGTGCGCTGGCTCGTCAGTCACGGCGTTCTTCCCTTCATCGAGTCCATAGTATTGGGAGCAGGCTCAGCCTATGGGACCAACCAGGAGAGGAATCGGGCCAAGGTTCCGCCTACTGACCTCTATCTGGACGTGGCGCTAGCCCATCATGAAGCCTGCAAAGAATACGGCATGTACGACAAGATGAATAGGCTGCTCTGGTGTCCCTTAGACTGCGCTCACGCCGGCTATGTTGGACAACTTGGGATGGTAGAACTAGCAGGAGATATCGGCAAGTGGGCGGCTACCTGCGTTCCAGAGGATGCCAATTGGATTGGTCGTTTCGTCGAGTCATTCAAGGCGCCGGCGGAGACACACTAGGTCGCCGGTTCTTCTAGACAGCAAAGATATCAAGTAGTCCAAACCGAAGGTATTTGGCGGCTGATCAATTGGCGAGTTGGCGAAATCATTTCTATGGCATACAGAATAATGAGGGAGGTCTTGCAAAAATGCGTTCTCGTATAGGGTTCTTGGCATTGGCGGTCATGATGGTAGGAACACTGCTCCAATCCTCTTGCTCAACGCCAGCGGCTTCTCCCGCGGCGTCGCCGGCCGCAGGCACATCCTCGCCTGGTTCGACGCCAACACCGGCGGTGAAGAAGCCTTCTGGTAGCATGACGATCTCAATGGGATTCCGCTATAACGTCCTCGACCCCCAGAGAGGCGCCAGCCCCAACACGTTCCAGGCTGTCGGAGCCGGGATCTGGGATTCCCTCGTTGAGTTGACGCCAACCGCCGCGGCGAGGCCTGGGATAGCGGAGCGGTGGGAGATATCCAAGGATGGTATGTCCCACATCTTCTACATCAGGAAGGGCGTCAAGTTTCACGACGGCAGCGACCTCACCGGGGAAGATGTCAAGTACAGCCTCGAGAGAGCACTGGTGCCCGAAAACACCGCTTCGGTTGCGGGCATTCTGCGCAAGGTCGTAGCTCGCGTTGAACTGAAGGACCCCTTCACGGTCGTGATCCACCGGACCACTCCGTTGTTTGAGTTGGACCCGGAAGTCACCAATCTCCAGGGCCTGACGGCCATAGTGCCAAAGAAGTACATCGAGGCAAAGGGCGAAGCCTACTTCGAGAGCCATCCGATGGGCTCAGGCCCTTTTCGGGTCTTGAACTATGTGCCTGGAGGCGAGCTAGTACTGGAGGCAATCGAGAATCACTGGCGAGCGGTCCCGGAGTTCAAGACTATCAAGATCATAAACGTCACCGAAGAAGCAAGCAAGATCGCCATGCTCAAGACGGGCGAGTTGGACATTGCCCAGATCGCCCCCGATTCGTCGGCCGGGCTCAAGTCAGCCGGGCTGCAAATGGTTGTCCATGACGGCGGCGCTCAATACTATATGGCCCTATACCATGACCTTAATAACCCCGACAAGTACGCGTTAGGCAACTTGAAGGTGCGCCAGGCTCTGTCCCTGTCGGTCAACCGGAAAGAACTGGCGGACAAGCTTTACGGTGGATACGCATCACCATCCGCCTTCTTCTATGCGCCCGCAAGTGCCTACTTCTTCGATGCCAATGTGTTGAAGCCGGACCCCTACGACCCGGAAGGGGCGAAGAAGCTGCTGGCGGCTGCTGGATACCCCAGTTTCCGCATGAAGCTTTGGGATCTCGGGGGAGGAGGTCAGCTCACCCTGTTCAACCAGGCTCTCTTGGGGTATTGGCGAGCGATTGGAGTCAACGCAGAACTGACGCCTATTGACCAGGCTGCCCTTACGGCAATGTACCGCCCCGTACAGACACCTCCGGTCTGGGATACAGTCCGAACAACGCTAACGGGAGGGGGAGTGTTTCAGTTTGAGAAAATGGCGCAAGTGTACCATTCTAAGATAAGTAGTATGAGGGCTCTGGCTATCCCTGAACTGGATGATCTGATCGACTTGGTTCCCATGACGGCGGACCCTGCGGAGAAGAAGCGCCTTGCGCTCAAGGCCGCTGTGATGGCAAGGGATTCCTATACCCTGATTCCGATCCTGGACATGTACACGGTCTACGCTACCAGCAACAAAGTGGGGAAGTTCGTACCCATAAACAACATCGTCGATTTGGCGGCCTCTTTGGAGACCATAACCCGCAAGTAGCGAGAAGCGAAAGGGTCAAGACCTAATAAAGGGGAAGAGGCGAGGATAAGTCAGTCTCTTCCCCTTGTCTCGTCAAACCTGAAGGATTATCACGACTCGAACGCGAGTCGAGAGATGGCAGCAGAAGCGTTGAAGCAGGTTGGTACACCCGCTCAGGTTGTGCTCGTCGGGCCAAGCGCTTGATATGTGGCCGAACGTGGCCGGGCCTCCGTTGAGTCGGAATTCGAGGAACTCAAGTAGATGGCAGGAAGGACCCTTTTACCCTACTTTAGGCGGCCGTGATCCACGCGGCGAATCTGCCCTCTCTCATGATCTCCTCGCCGTCAACATAGATGGTGCAGCCAACGGGGACGACGTCGAGATGGGAATCGGCGCGCCAGTCGGCGCCTGTCTCGTCCGGATAGGGATCACCAAACGCCACGTGGATGCCAGGAAACTTCTCATCCTGCAATAGATTGCCGACAAGTCTGGTCACACCGATATTGGTGCCAATAGCAAATTCGCCAACCCGGTCCCCGTTCTCCGCGCCAAAAAGATAGCTCTTGAGATCCGCCTCTATGGCTTTGTTGTCGCAGGAGACCGCGACTACTCTCGACTCAACAACCCTAAAGACCGCCGGAGAATCCAGCAATCCGTACTTTTCGCTAAAATAGTCACCAAGCACGTCGGCCACGATCACGCCATTTGAAGTCTCGGGGCTGGTAAATAACTCCCCCTCCGGCAGATTGCCCCATTCTCCTGGCGCTTCATAGATGCCCGG
>JAUSEJ010000047.1 GCA_030650265.1 Dehalococcoidia bacterium
GACTCAGCACACTACCATGGTCCGGCCCCACCCCACCCTGTCTGCTTAAAGTGGTTGTTGACAAGCCCATCCATATCAGTGGCCAGGACAAACCGCCAGGCCAACCCGGGCGCCGACCTCGAAGCCGGCCGCGAAGGAGGCTATGAACTCTTTGCCGTCGACCCGGTTGGTCTCGCCCAGGGCCAGAATCGCCGGCGCCATGGCTGAGCTAAAGTGGGTAATCGTCGAGAGATGCGTGTCGTCGTAGTCGAGGACGTGGGACATCTGACCGTTCAGCAACGCCGCGAAAAGCAGGCTATTGCGTGAGCCTCTACCGACCACCGTGGCGGCCTCGTTGCCACCCATCTCTTTAAGAAGAGAATCCATGATGTCCACAGCCTCGTGGTGCGAACCGCCCAGCGCCACGCCGAACCAGTCCAGCACGCTTCTCTTGGCTTCGTGGACAACGGGGGCTGGCAAGCGATCGAATTGAAGCGTGGAGGCGAAGGTAGCCAGTTCTTCCGTAACTCCCATGTTGTCTCCTTCTCTTTCTGGCCGCGCTTGGCGGATATTTGATCGGACGTTGCCCGCCCCCTGTCCTAGCGGGAAGGTTCAGGAGACCGCACGCAGCTTAAGTATTTCTGTGGCATTATACACCATCGCCAACAAGCCCGAAACGTCCGTCGTTTCCATGTATTGATCGCTTACACCATTGACTGTTGCCGGAGATGTATTGATGGTATGACCAGTGGTATGTTGACACGCATAATCACTGGTGATATCATGCGGCAAGAGCTACGGGGAAGAGGGCACTATGTTGTGCATCCTGGTCACCTGACCTCCCTGGAGCCAGACCGAAGGGTCAAAGTCGACCTCAGTAGAATCAAAGTCGACCTCAGTCAATCCACAACTTGAATAATTGGCGCGAACATGGGCGTTTTTCACGCCATCATTATCGCCTGAATTATCATGGTGAGAACAAGCGACTTGTTGGCCGCGTCATCGCGGGTCTATTGCGCGGGGCTACGATCCGGGTGGACGTTACTCACGGATCTTAAGATCCCGTTGATCAACGACATATGATACAGTCATGCTGGTGACATCGACTTTGAGGAGTGGACATGCAGTACGATCCAGTTGCCCTGGACATCATCTGGAACAGGCTGATCTCGATCGTCAATGAGGCGGAAACCGGGCTGATGCGAACGGCCTTCTC
>JAUSEJ010000048.1 GCA_030650265.1 Dehalococcoidia bacterium
TGTAGACCGTGCCCGATTTGCGATTGACGGCCGCGCGATTCGTCTGGTTCACAGACGGCGGAAGGGGGAGTTCAAGGCGTATCAATTCAGCCACCTTCCGCCGAACCACGCCAGCCCAATGCAGACGACCGCTGCCACCGCCCCGATGATTGCGCCAAGCGCGAGGGTGTCCCAAGTTGCAAGCTGAATGATCATTCTGTCCCCTCCACGCCTGCCGCCTCAGTCAAGGCGATGGCATGATCGAATGCACCCGTTGCGGGTAGGTCGGTATATGCCCACTTCATCCACGCTTCCAGCGCCAGCCTCATGGCATCAATGGTGTCTATCAGGTCTGCCTGTACGATTGGCCCACTAATGAGAAGCCCGTCCCATTTGCCAAGATGAACAAATCGCTCGAATGGCACTAGACCGGAAATCTCGTCTTCACTTAGAATTGTCATCGATAGCCTCCTGTCTCAATATCGCCCGAACCGTCTTATCGAAAGCTAACTTCCCGCACGACGGCTTGCATTGGTACGGATAGGCCCTTATGTCCACATCAGGCTCCATTTGGATATACACTCCCCCACTGCATCCTGGCGCATGGTCGAAGTCAAGCGCATCTTGGACCAGCCCTGTCAGCGTGTCGATGTGAGCTAGCACCTCGTCCATGCTGTTGGCGGCTAGGACGATGAAGGCAGCATCGTTACTGGTTTGCGGGATGGCATAATTATGCCCGTTTACAAGAGCGGCCACTTGAGTTTTTGCCCACAGTACCCACTCCCCCTGAGTCCGCTTGCTATTCGCCTCCCTCAAAGCCGTTAGTGTGGTTGCTATCGGATCTGGCATAATTCCTCCTCTGTCCAATCTACATCTCGCACCAACGTGAAAAATGTCCTACAACCAAAATTAAGCCGCTGGCAGATGTCTTCTAGTTTGCACCCCTCACAGTCGCCTAGTTCTATTGCTTTGGCGAATAAGAATCTACCTAGCGCCTCTGCTCCTATTTGCATGACTCCACCTCCAACGCTCGAATAGCCAACTCAGCCCCGTCCACGTAATCATCTGGCCTATCTATTGGGCATTTATCACTGGTGACCAATGGACACTCCAAACAGTTTCTATTTTGACAGGTCATTCTCTTCCTCCAATCCAAGCGCCTTGTCAATCATCGCCCTGTATTTCGTCCCTGTCGCCTGATCCTCCGGCGAGACAACATAGCCCCGAACTGCAATAGCAATGGCCTCGTGCGCTGCCAGTTTGCCAATAATCCAGTTTGCCCCTTTCAACGCCTCCAATAGAGCAGCCGCCTCAGCGATTGCCAGCTCCAACTTGGCCTGCGCCTCTTGCCAATTTTGAAACCAATGGGTTGTACGAGCCTCAGCCTGCTCCAGTTTGGCCCTGGCTTCATCCCAATCTTTCTGACTAACCCATTTTCCCAATTCCATCGGGTGCATAACGCCATGGTGTCCAGAAATCTCCTGCCTCAGTGCCGTGTTCTCCCGCTCAGCCTGCTCCAGTTTGGCTTTGGCCTGCCACAACTTCCGATACTTCTCAGCCTGCCTGTGTTCCATGGCAAGTACCGCAGTCAGCCGCTCATTGTCCTGTTTCAATTCCTCTATCTTTGCCTCTTGTTTTCTCATTCGCTGATGATGCCCTGCTCGCTCCTCCTCTGTCGGATACCGTGCTGCCACATAAGCAGGCAATGTGCCATTCAACTCTTTCACCATCGCCTTAGCAATAGATAATTGACGCTTCAAGTGCCAGTTCTGCTCTTTTGTGCCGTGTGCAGCATTGTTCACAGCCTTGAGATGATTTGCTTGGGCAAGTGTTTTCTCCCTCAGTCGCTCGATCTCTTTCTTGGCCTCAAGCGCGTCCATCCATGCAGGGACAGGCACATCGTCCCTCTCGCCGAAGTCTTCTGGTAGCGGGTCTGGCCACCAGTGTTCGCCGTCTTGAATACTCCTCATTTTCTCTCCTCCAATCGCCCTCTTTAAAACCTCCTTGGCATCGCACAATTCGAGCCACCGATCAATCCCCGGCTGGTCCTGCAATGTCTGCCATAGCAGCGCCAGCGCCTCTCGTGCCTCAACCCGTACCTGCTCCGCCTCAGTCCTTCCGCCAGAAGGACCAACTACGAAGTCTGGCTCTTTGCGCCAGCCCTCCACCTCCACACCAAGCCGCCTCAGCAGGGCGACAAAATCATCACAGACGCTGCCGGCTAGGTAATTGCATTCTGGTCGAATTGGGCAGTCAACACATGAGTCCGTCTGCTCCTGTGCTATCAACGTTTCGGTCACTTTTGCCAATGTCCACGGCCAGACCGTTGTAGTCGTCGGACCACTCACCGCCTCGCCATCGACCTGGTAGTACCCCGCTGTCTCGGTCATCCGCTTACTCATTTCTCCCCTCCATCGCACCAGCGCAATTCCCTCGGCACAATCAGCGCCGTCGCTGCATCCCCTACCGCCATGAAGATGATGCACTCGCCATTTCGCCCGAACAGCCGCACCCGCTCCCCGCTCTTGTGGTCGTCACTGGACACAATGGCGAAGCCGGTTGCTGGCACAGTGGTAGGCTTGGCCTGGTCTCTCTCGTATGATCTGCCCAAGCCGAACACCATTAGCAGTATGCCTATCACCGCCATTCCTACCCCTGCCCACTCGATTTTGCTCATGCTTTCATTCGCCCCCCTCCCCGTCATCCGGTAACGCCTCTCGCAGCATCGCCCACAGGAGATTGATGTCCGGCGCCCATGCCGTGCATACCGCCCTGTCCACGCTGTCCCGCATCTCGCCACGCCAGCCGTCTCGCCCGTCTGGCCCGACTGTCTCGTACAGCCGGACCTCGTAGGCATACTCGTGGATCTCAGTCATTCCCATGCCTCCAACGCCTTCTCATACTGCGCTAGTTCCCGCCGCTGGCCCTCAAGCACCCGTTCCCCGAACGCAATATCGTCCTGAATCCCCGATATTGTTCGCCTGAGCATGTCGGCCCACCACACCCGCGCCTGCGCCTCCGACTCGAACCAATCCATGCCAAGAATGTCACCCGACTCATTGACGACATCTTCGTGGGTGTAGGTAACTTCCGTAGATCGCGCCAAACCCTGCTTGAGCGTCCCATTATGGATGTACCAAATCGTCCCCCTTGTGTCGCTCATACCGCCTCCCCCCTGTTGTTCAGCCCCTCCAGCAGGTCGGAGAACCACTCGCACATCGTCGGCACCAAGTCTAGGCATACCCACTCTAATGGACACGCCATGCATAATGGCCTCTTCCCCGGCTCTCCCGCGTTCCTCAGCGCCTGGTCCAGTAGCGCCCTCCCCAATGTCTCCGCTGTCCATGTCATCGCTTCTACCCCCATCTCGTCTCTGCCATTCATTCCCATCATTTCGTTGACGCCGACGATATGTTCACCGCCATCGCCGCCTTTGCCTCGTCGCATGTGCGGAGTAGGGACCAGAGGCCCGCTTTTGTTACGTCGTATTCCTCCACCAGACTGCCTCGATAAATCACCCTCACCTTGGAATAGCGGGTGGTGCCTGTACCCTGCTTAAAGATGCCCGCCGGTAAATCATACCACGCTGATATTCTCCCTTCTACATCCGACTCTAGTACCGTTCCGTCCACCATTGCCGTGTCCCCCCTTCGCTCTTAGTCGCTTGCTCGTTTACGCAATGAAAGCGGGTATGCTCTCGCACAAAATGAAGCGCCACCTTGCCGGTCGGCCCGTGCCGGTGCTTGGCTACATCAAGCCATATCTCGTCCGGCTTGGTGTCCGGTTCCTCGCAGTAGAGAAACATCACAAGGTCGGCGTCTTGCTCTAAGTTGCCGGAGTCCCGAAGGTCTGCCAGCATCGGCTTGTGCGGTTTGCGGTATTCGATAGCCCTGTTCAGTTGCGCCGCCGCCAGTACGGGTATCTGTAACTCTTTCGCCAGCCCCTTCAGCGCCTTAGTGATGTCGCCTAATTCGTGTACCCTGTTCTCTCGTTTGCCGTCGCCGTCCAGTAGTTGCAGGTAGTCCACGATAACCAAATCTAGCCCGTGTTGGCCATGCAGTAGGCGGGACTTGCTGCGAATGTTCGCCGCCGAGATAGTCGAGGAATCGTCAATCCAGATATGCGACTCCGAGTATAGGCCCGCTGCATGTTGCATCGCGTTACTCTGTTCAGCGTCCAAGTCCCCCGCCCTGATGTTCCGACTATTCACCAGCGACCGCGATGATAGCAGCCTCTCAAGTAGTTGTTCCTTCCCCATCTCAACGGAGAAGATTGCCACCTTACGCCCTTGGCCAAGCGCCGCCGCCGATGCAATATTGAGGAGCAGGGACGTTTTGCCAACCCCCGGACGTGACGCCAGTATGATCAAGTCCGTTGCCGACAATCTGCCGATCAGGTTGTCGAGGTCGGTTAGCCCCGTCGATATGCGTTTGCTCTTGGGCCTCTCCTCAGCCGGTTGCGCCAGCATGTCGAGATAATCCTCCACGATAACCCGCATGGGGATGAGGCCCTTGACTGACGGCCCTTCCCGCAACCCGCCCAACATCGCCTCCGCCGCCGCCAAGGTAGACTCAATGTTAGCATGGTTCGAGTAGCCTAATTGCGCCAGCCGCCCGGCCACCTGAATCAGCGCCCGATTGACAGCGCAGCCGTGCACCTCCTTGGCATAATGCCTGGCGTGAAGACTGGTCGGCACATTGGCGATGCAATTCGCCAGATATGCGACTCCGAGTATAGGCCCGCTGCATGTTGCATCGCGTTACTCTGTTCAG
>JAUSEJ010000053.1 GCA_030650265.1 Dehalococcoidia bacterium
AAACCGTGTCTACTCGTTTCTCAATCCGGGCGAAGCCACCGCAAAAGAAGTTTGGCCCGAGTTGTTGCGAATGTATGGCAACTTTCAGAAGGCCTGGGCTTTGGCGGATAAGCTGAACTACGACGACCTCGACTACGGACTCCCTCTCCAGATATTCGCCTGGTGTGATGATCCCGAAAAGCTCTGCACGCCCATGACTGACCGGGGTGATCCGAATGACTACGCTTTCTTCCATGGCAGCAACTCTATCGATCCAACCGGAGTTCCGCGACCTTGGATTAGCATCAGCGTTGACGCGAGTTCTGCAAGGGCTAAGGATGCGCCGGACATGCTCGAGTTTCACGAGTTTGGCCATTTCTTCCAGGCCGACATGATGCGCAATGCCTTGCCTAGGGACGCCTTCGTGAGACCGCATGGTGGTATGTACGCGAACGAAAGCTCAGCCGACGCCTGGGTGGAGGGATTCGCCTCTTTCTACGCGACGCTGGTGGCCAGAGAGATTACGGTCGAGCCATTTCCCAGTCAGTTGCGAATTGGCAAGCAGGGGGTCATGCTCGATATGGAGCAGAACTATATGGCCTGGGATGGAGATGGCGCTCTAGAGGAATTTGCCGTAACCGGGCGTCTCTGGGACTTTGTCGATGGCAGCGGCGACTACCAGCGTCTTCCCAAGAAGCACAATCTGGAGACACGCAACAGCTCCGTCGTTGATGTCGCGACCGAACAGATCATGTTTACGGGCGAGGTGGTTAATCGTGATTCCACGACCAGCGAGCGCACGCAGATCACCATGAAATACGTGGACAACCCTGGAAACGTTGGATACATAAGCGGACCGACATCGCCCGAGGACATTCCGCCCGGAGGGGTAGCGCGGTTCTATCTGCCGCTGCCCAAGGGTACTTTTGTTCAAAAATGGGAGTTTTCGATTGAGGCTCTTCCAGTCGGCGACGACGATCCGCTTCAAGTGGAACCGTCGGAGCTCATGGCCTCGATCGAGGGATTCAGGAGCGAAAAGGCATTTGGCGGCGGCCGTTTGTTCGACGTTCAAGA
>JAUSEJ010000057.1 GCA_030650265.1 Dehalococcoidia bacterium
GGCTGGGATCCAGCCACCTTCAAGCCCTTGAAGCAGACCCTTCTCGACCAGGGTCTCGACGACGTGGCCGAAGACCTCTGGGATTAGCGGGAATTCACCGGTCAAGCTAAGCTATCATTGACGCTGTTTTCGCCCGGGAATCGCAGCTTCAGAGGCCTGGAGATCCGCCAACGACTGGCGAAAAACAGCCTGCTTGATATAGGTCTGATAGGGCAGGCCAAAGCGCGCGGCGGCGCGCTTTATTACATCGACTTGGGCCTTCCGCCAGCGAATGTTGACGCGTACCTCCTCCACATCCTGGTCCGCCTGATCGATCATAGCTGAAACCTGCTCGTCCATTTCAGGACTCATCTCGTAAGGGGCAGATCCCTCGATAACACGCTTACTCATTCGCTTGCCTCCAACTTGAAACAGGAAGTAACCATCGCTGCCTTCAACGGTTCCAGCCTGAACCAGAAGAGCCCATGCGTGGCCGAGTAAGACTCGAAACGCCGGTGTTGCTCTTTCCTGACCGATTCCGCAGCGAAAAACGTCTGGATCGCATCTTCAGGGTCAGTCAGATGGCGAACATATATGTAAAGCAATTTGGGATCGGCAGAGTCGCGCTTGAAGACGAAGCTGATGCCACTCGTCTGGTCTTTCTGCACAATATAGCCGCTGCGAGTGCCCTTCCACCTCCACTTGCGCCCTGGTGGCGACGGCCCCGACCACGAGCAGAGTCCCCTGAGTGCTCTTTGTTCACACCGTCATTATGGGGTTTCTTGCGGCATTTATCAATACATTTTGCGCTCAAATATTTAGCGCGCTGTTTGGCTTACTGAGTTCTCTTAGGCGATCGCAGACCCGACCTGGCAGAGCTTTGGCCATTTGACTTGGAGTTCCTGTGACTAAAATCATAGTCCTGAGCCCGGTTCGGTGTATACTGAGATCAACAGCAGCTAAGATAACACGCTGCCCGAGACAACAAGCGGAGGTGAATCTCATGGGAATCGACAAGCAAGGGGCGCAGACCGGGGAGACCGGTCCACAAGTTTTGGACACTGCTGGTTTGGTGGCTTATCAGACCGGTTCCATAGTGAGCAAGACCGTGGTTGAGGCAAAGACGGGGACGGTGACCCTGTTCGCCTTCGATGAGGGACAGGGACTGAGCGAACACACGGCCCCCTTCGACGCCCTCGTTCAGGTGGTCGACGGCGAGGCCGAAGTGACCATAGCCGGGCAGCCGCTCAAAGTAAGGGCAGGCGAAATGGTCCTTATGCCCGCCAATAAGCCCCATGCCTTGAAGGCCTTGAAGCGATTCAAGATGGTTCTGACCATGATCCGGTCCTGACGCGAAAGAGCCTCGAAGCGGACGCTGCGGGGCTCTTCTCAGTTCGGCGGTGCCGGTGTAGCAGGGGCACAGTCGATGTCACGTTATTCATTACCTTGAACTCGCAAACAGGACTTGCTCCAAGAGGCTCCCGGCTGACTTTCTCCCGCAGTTGTAGTATTATCTGATCATGCCTGCGAACCTGCGCATCAGGGATTTGCTAAACAGTCGACAGATATGTGAGGGTGACAATGACAGCCGATACAAATCTGATTGCCCGTAGTGGCGGACTCAAACGTGAGATCATCACACTTGCCCGGGGTCCGCGTTTTGGCCCCGAGCTGTATCGCGAACTTCAGAGGAAATTTGGCGAGGCAGGCCCCGCTGACGAAGGAAAGAGAATAAACTTCATCGACCACTTTATCCTCCAGCACCACCTTGGCGATGGTCGTACTTTGCTGGAGCACTTCGTGGACGAGCGTCTCGACTTGCCCGGGGCAGAGCGCGCGATGCTCCTCGGTTGGCGGGATGTGGTCGAGGGCATCTTCGAGGTTCTCAGGATGGACGGCGAAGCGCTGGTGACTTGCAACCTCGTCGATGACCTGACCTATCGAGTTCGTTCTAACATGGGTCCCGGTGTGTTTGTGAACATGCCGGTGGGGGCCTTCCTCATGGCTCGACTGGTACCCGTAGATGACGAATGGCTCCTGAGCGGCGATTCCGGCGTATGGCAGGCGGCAAACGGAGCCGATGCCCGTCGGATGGCGCGGGAGATGGCAATGAACCACCGGGCCTTGATGTTCCGCAACCCGAGAATATTGGAGCAAGCTTGGGAAAGTCAACGAATGGACCGGCGAGCTTTCATCGCTTTTTTTGGGTCGGACACGGTCGTCGTCCCCGGCCATCAGTTGGCAAAGCGCATGCAGGATTTCACCTACTTCCGTCATTTTGAGTGGCGAGATGCGGAGGGAAAGTCGGCCGTCGACCGGGCCATGGCGAGTCACGGTGTCATACCCCCATTGCCTGATGTATCGTTGCCGGCAAACCTGCTGAAAGCGGACTCCGTTGGGGTGATCTACGACGAGGTCGATGGCCTCAACTACCTCACTAATTTTGGCCTCGTGGAGGAGGTGTTTGCCAATCCGTCTCTAGCCTCTCACCGACAGCATCGCGAGGCAGTGCTCGGCTATCTGGGGGAGCCCAGCATCATACCCTTGCCCTTCCGCCGGCTGGGCGAACGCTATCCCGACGGGGCGAGCCTGGTCTTTCAGCAGGTTTTGAATCTGCCCGGCTTTCTTTGGGAGCAGAACGGCGAGGCTCTGTTGCGACAATACAAGGCTAGCTACTTCGAGAAAAAGGTCCTGCCAATCTTCATTCCGCTCGGTCCCAAATTGATGCAAGAAACTGTGACCGGGTGGAAAGCCCGGGACGAGCCTTCCCCCTCCTTGACGCCGACACCAGAGACCAACTCCAGGCCCGGAACTGCGAGCAAGAAACGCGGCAAGGGCAGGAGAGGAAAGCGAAAGTAGTATAGACAGTCATTTCTTGATCGTTTTCCAGACTCGCTTGATATCGTCAACTTTCGCATTGCACCAGCGCCTGTTGACGCGCGGCCTCTTTCACGTCATGGCCCGCTCGATAGCTTATCCCCGAAGCTTTCGCGTCTAACTTAGAGCGCGTTGTGAGAGGTTCGGGACCCTCCTCTAACTCGCCCAATGAGGACAGTTGACCCTGTCCGGTGGTTGTACGGGCGGAGGGCAGGCACGGGGGCCTGCCCCTACAATCACGGCGCTGCCCAAACGATCCGTAGGGGCAACCCCCCGTGGTTGCCCCGGCCCCACTAATCGTATATTGTCTCCGACCGGAAGACACCCATCACGTCTTGGTCCCTGACTTCGCTACTTGTCGCTTACTTGTGGCTAGCCGGCTTAGCCACAGGCCACCGCCGATGAGCCAGGCAAACAGAAACACGGCGACGTAGTCGAACAGGGGTATACGTATGATCTCAATCAGATTTTCCCAACCTCGGCCCAGGTATACGATCCAGACCATACCGGCGTAGACAACGAAGAACGGCAGCCGCCGGCGCAGGGAGAGACCCAGGCCATGCAACTGGGTGACGACAAAGACGCCGGCAAAACCAAAGGCGAACATCTGCCAGGTGTCGTTGCCCTGATACCAGGCCACCATGGTCGTGTGGAAGAGTACCGTTACCTCCAACACTATAGTCCACCACTTGTTGAAGTGAATGCGCGTGTACATCAGGCTGCTCTGGATTAGTATGAGGAACATGTAAAAGAAGCCTGAAAGATGGTCGTAGCTCGGCTCCATCGGATGGTACCAGAAGGTGTAGGCCGCCGCCAAAGCGATAAAGTAACTGTGATTGCGGCGAACAAAATTGACCACATTTCTTGAGAGAGGCGCTTTCTTGCCGAAAAACATACCGCGCCGGCCGTTTTCCATCATCAGGATAAGGACCAGAGCTACGAAGAGGAAACCCAGCCAACTCCAGTATGATACCTCGGGCGCCAGGCCATCGTACCAGATGTGGGTCTGGAGGAGGTGGAGAAGAATGAATAAGCCGTTGGCCGTTAGCGCCACCACGTTCAACCTATGCAGTCCGGACGTGAAACGATGTACACGCGTCTTGGCATAGTAGATCAGTCCCCAGAGTGTAAGCTGATGAAGGACGTAGAGAACCCAGGCCGAGACTTTTCCCAACGTGGTTTGGCCCGCCAGTTGCCAGTAGTACGTGCCGAAGCCGGCGTAAGGCAGGTGCGGCATGTCTTGCAGTCGCTGACCCACCAACCAGATGACGAGAGTGAAGACCAAACTGGCCAGGATTGCGGCATATAGGGTGAAGCGGTCGCCTGTCAATCCAAAGGGGAGTTTGCTCTTGGGGGAATCCGGCCTGGCTGAGATGGCGTGATGCGCCTTCAACTGTCCCTCATTCTGCATACTTTCACCTCGCTCTACCCTGTATAGAAGCCAGATCGCCGATTGTCTGTGCTTCTCGGTCGTGGAATCAGTTTAGCACGTTGGGGAGACCGTGACAACAACAAATAGTTCAGCGATCACCGGTCGCCGCAAGCGAAGAAGAGGCCCCACGTATTTTGGGCTTATCGCTCAAAGGTCGTCGCGTCCGGCGAGAATGTCCAGGGGGTTGACGACTGACACGTACTTCCGTCACCACCTACCTTCTCTATTGTCAATGTGCTGTCAGTGGGCATCGTGAGTA
>JAUSEJ010000143.1 GCA_030650265.1 Dehalococcoidia bacterium
CTGAGGAGGAATAACGATGTCAGGTACAATGAATCAAGAGACAGCTATCGAACGAGTACGGGAGATCCACAAGGCCGGCAACTCATGCGCACCTTCGGTCCTGCAGGTCATGCAAGAGTTCTATGGGTTGAACGACGACAACCTCGCCAAGACTGCCCTGGCGTTTGGCGGCGGCATCGCCCGTCGTCAATCGGAGTGCGGGGCCCTTGTAGGCGGCGTGATGGCACTTGGTCTCAAACTCGGCACCGGGGTTACCATCGAGCGAACTACAGAAGATGAGGCAGCTCGCAAGAAACTTTACCAGGAAGCTAACGACCTCTATGACGCCTTCAAGAGAGACTTCGGAGAGGCCTTCTGCCTGGAGCTCACAGGGCACGACTTCTCCAAACCTGGAGGTTATGAAACCTATCGCGCAGACGCTATAGCAAGGGCGTGCTGTGCCCGGTATGTGGAATACGTAGTGAGAAGACTCACCGAGCTTAGCGATTAGATGTTCCAGAAGACCGGGTTATAGACGATCGTGATAGATCCCGATTAACAGCCACTGGTGGGAGTCAAGAAGTATTGAGTAAAAGGCGCAGGACCTCTGACCTACAGAGGTCCTGCGCCTTTTTGGTGGGAGATGAATGAATCTATAGATTTGTTGCCCATGGCGGAAACAGGCATAGATTGTTTAAGGCTAGACAAGGACTAAGAATCACTGGTTATCCATCCCTATCCAATCTTCAGCTTGATGCCAGATGAGCCTGGACCAAAGTGTCGGTACAGGGTCCCGATAACCGAAAGCTACCACGCTTTTCACCTATTGGAACCCCGCTCGACCTCCTGGTCGACATCCCCGGAAACGACATTGGCTTGCCCGCTTTTGTTCCTAGGCGTGCCCCCCGCTACCGCCCCCGGGTACGGAGGTAGGCGCCAAGGTCAAAGATGTCCTGATTGGTTAAGGCGTTCTTGAGCCCTGCCATAGCTCGCACCTTTTGGAGGGACTCTATGATTGCCTCTCTAGAATCGCCATAAATCGTTCTATGGACGAATGCGGGTGACGAAGGCTTGTGGCAAGAAGCGCAGTATTGATTGTAAACTACTGCGCCCCGACTCGACGTGCCGGTCGGCGTCGGCGGCATCCTTGTGCTCTACGGCGTTGGCGGCACTCTTGTTCCTGTCGCCGTTGGCGGCACCGTCGTGCTCGTCGCTGTAGGCGGAACTATTGTTCCTGTCGCCGTGGGTGGCACCGTCGTGTTTGTCGCCGTTGGCAATACCGCAGTGTTTGTTGCCGTTGGCAATACCGCTGTGTTAGTCGGCGTCGCCATAGTGGGATTGGCAACCGTTATGCTGTAAAGAGCAACCCCCACAAAGCCGTTGGCGCCCACGGGTCCACTCTCGCCGAACACCCTATAGTAGTAGAGGCCGGGGGTCGCTGGAGCAGTCATGTTGGCGATCCAGGTTCCGGAGGCTCCCTGGTTCTTTCCCCCGACAAAGACGCCTGCGCTTGTTCCGGTGTTCCCGGCCGCGCTCGAGTTGGCGATCCAGTATCCGGTTCCGGAGCTACCGTTGACCGGTACACTCATGGTTATATTCACGGAATATGAGGCGCCGGGCGCCACACTTGCGCTGCTTGGTGCGGCCGTAACCACGTTCGGGTAGCTCCCGAACACGCCATGGCAGGCTGAGCAATCCGCCTGATAGCTCGGAAGCCCCAGGGCAGTTTTATGATTGGCAACGAGGGCTGCCATCACAACCGTCACCGCGATTGCCAGTACTGCGAAAACCGATCTTCTAAACACCTTACTTCCTCCCCCCAATTCTTGACCAGGCTATCAAATCCGCCAACGTCAATATACTAAACGCAGAATAGCGCAAAAAGTAAGGGGTAAATCGGTAACTTCGATCAAAATATCTAGACGACTTCAGGTGAACATGTTATAATCTCGCTGGCGAAAAGATGAACAATTGCCCGGCACGGATATAGCCACTCTTGTTAACAACCGAACGGCCGACTTGGAGGAACTAATTATGGTAGAAGACGCGTCCCGGCGAGTCGGGGCGGCGCTGGTGGTCGGGGGCGGCATCGGCGGCATGCAAGCAGCCCTGGAACTGGCCGAGTCGGGAGTGAAGGTGTACCTCATCGAACGAGGGCCCGCCATCGGTGGACGAATGGCCCAACTCGATAAGACCTTCCCTACCAACGACTGCTCCACGTGCACTATTTCCCCGAGATTGGTGGAATGTGGGCGCCATCCCAACATTGAGATCATGGTCAACTCTGAGATTACCGCTCTCAGCGGCAGTCCAGGCGATTTCACGGCAACCATCCTGCGAAAACCGACATACGTCAACCAGGACCTTTGCAATGGCTGTACTGCCTGCGTCGAGGCCTGCGTCTACAAGCGCGCCATCTCTGAGTTCAACGAAGGCCTTTCCAGGCGGAGCGCTGTGCATATTCTCTACCCGCAAGCGGTCCCCCTCAAGGCCGTTATTGATCCGGCGGTTTGCCTCTGGCTGAAGAACGGCAAGTGCGTTAAGACCTGCCAAAAAGCCTGCGGCGTGAACGCCATCGACTTCGATCAACAACCCCAGACGCTCGATCTCAATGTCGGCGCTGTGGTGTTAGCCCCTGGTTTCAACATATACAACGCCAGGCAGTCAGAGGAATTCGGCTATGGCCGCTACGCCAACGTCCTGACGGCCATTGAGTTCGAGCGACTTCTCAGCGCTTCCGGGCCGACCAATGGCCACATCACCCGCCCTTCGGACAAGCAGGAACCCAAGCGCATAGCCTTCTTCCAGTGCGTCGGTTCGCGGGATCAGAACCACAAGTATTGTAGCTCGGTCTGCTGCATGTACGCCACGAAAGAGGCGATGCTGGCCATGGAGCATGTGCCAGGTGTGGAATGCCAGATATTCTTTATGGACATG
>JAUSEJ010000061.1 GCA_030650265.1 Dehalococcoidia bacterium
GCTTGAACCAGTGACCTCTTGCGTGTGAAGCAAGCGCTCGTACCGGCTGAGCTAACCGCCCCAATCGGTTGGGCAGAGATGCTTGTCCAAGCAGTACTCTGCGCCAACACGAATTATAACCAGGTCAACTTCCAGTGTCAAGGAACCGGACCATCGATCATGCCTTCTGCGCTGATACAGATGAGATGAATTGGGCGAGCCAATTTGACTCGGGGGGAACGACGTCTGCCATCCACTTTCCGGGGTCGCCAGCCAGCGCCAATATCCCGAGTTCACCGCTATAGATGGTGGGAATACAACAAAGGCCGCAATACATTAGCTTGTTTAGTTTCTTGTATAGGCCGTATTCCATCATAGTCGCATGGTGGTCAAGCGCGACGTCCAGAAAATACTCCGTAGGCGGAAGTTTCTGTCGCAGGGTCTGATAATCAGCCCAGTACACCGATCCCGGCGGCATGCGCACGTGGCTGAAGGTTGGCATCACACCGTTCTTGATCATCCAGCGGTTTCCTTCGATATGGGAATCCCGGGCTTGTTGCCATGTCGTGTGGCCATTCGGCGGGATCAAAGACAGCCCCGCTATGATCTTGCCCCCCACATTGCCGGCGCCAAAGACGTCAACAGCGTCTAAGAGGGATTCCAGCCACTGCTCGTGCGGAGCATGCTTCGCCTTTCCAGGACAGACCTCGGCAAATATCTCAGGGTCCCAGGCTTCCATTTGAATTGCCATGCAGTCGAGGCCAGCATCCTTGAGCCTTTGCATGTCTTTCCTGTGCATCGCTTCGGTCTGGACGGTCAAGACAGGTTTGTACGGGGCTCCCTTTGCTATGCTTTCCACAAAGTCGAAATGGATACTGGCTTCTTGCTCACTGCTCATGAAACCCCCCATCTCGAAACGGCCTTCGAGGAGCATGGTGTCATCACTCAGAATCCTGTAGGCCTCCACGGTCTCTTCTAGATTGACCGTAACAGGGCGACTAAGGCCAATTGACCGGGAGTCGTCCTGGGTGCCATTGAAGTTACAGAACTTGCATTGGTCTCGATGAGCGAAATACTCGCAGTAACGCACGGGCATCAGTTGGAAGCATCGCCGGCGAGGTGAAATGAGCGTTGAAACCGGCG
The DNA here is from genome assembly GCA_030650265.1 of Dehalococcoidia bacterium. Next base: position 1,123 of record JAUSEJ010000061.1, read on the forward strand.
TTCCTTTGCCGGTCACGAGCTCAGGCCCTACTCGCGGCTTCGGGTGAGGAAAGAACAGGCTGATATCTAACTTCTCTTCGCCTTCAAACAAGAAGAGTCGGCCATCTCCTGAGTCTCTGATCTCATAGGGACTACTGGTGTCAATACGGATTGCCGCGCCTATTCCATTCTTCATGTAGAAGTGGCCCGGCCGCAGAATGCGACCGTCCTTCAATCTCGCCGGCCTCTTCTCCACGTACTCCTTCAGGGTGATATCGTGATCGTAGCTTTGATAACTATAGTGTTCGCCAGCTTTTTGCCATGTGCCTATCTTGTCGAGATCCCCGGTGTCTCTCACGCCGTGGCTCACGACCTCCCACTTGACGACCACCTCTTGGGGAACTGTCGGATATTTCTTCTCGAGTTCACTAATTCTGGTCAATACCGCTCCTCCATCCTTCCGCCGAAGGACCAAAAAAGGGAAATAGGTTTACTTCGGGTGGTTTATCCCCTCATATACGTTTCCTCGAATGATGTTGTGGACGCGATTAGTCAACACACCGATTTTCGGGCTAACCGCCACAGTCTGAAACACGTTCACAATTGGCAGAACAGAGAAGGTGCTTTTGGCCAAAACGACAGTGTCAAGCGCCAATTTCGTCTTCTCGGGCGAGTCCCTCAAAGTGGGGACTTTTTCGATCATCTCGTTCAGCTTAGTGTAGTTGTGGTTCTTGAAAACGCCCTGAGTGGAGTGGAACGCCGACCTCATACCTTCGAAGTTTCGCTTGTTGATGGCGCGATAAGGCCATATGCTGTTCCAGATTTCTGGAAGGTGCTTGGGATTGTACTTGAGACGGAAAGTGGCAAAGTCGATTGGCACTATTTGGACATTGATGCCCACTTTGCGCCAGTAACCGGCGAGGGACTGATCGATAGTGCTGAGCATATCGCCCCCCCCAACATCCCACAGCCTTGTGTCGAAGCCGTTAGGATATCCTGCTTCGCCGAGCAGCTTCTTCGCCCCTTCAGGGTCGAAGGGGTCAGCTTTCAGTATATTCTTATCCCAGAAATAGGCCGTTTGCATGGCGCCATACAACGCCAACGGCGCCCCGTATCCGTTCAATAGCTTGTCGCCTATCTCTTTCGCATTTATCGCCAATTGCACAGCCTGGCGTACCTTGACGTCGCCAAGGGCGTACTTCTCGGGATGTTCCACATCGTAGAATGGAATCGCGTAGTAGTCTGTTCCTCTGTCAAAGTCGACAATGCGAACGCCTGCTGCTTTAAGGGCAGCGATCGAATCAGGCGCAACCGCGGCCATATCCAGTTCACCTGTCTTGAGCATCGCAACTTTGGTAGACTCCTCGGCAACATTGAGGAGAATAATGGTCTTGAATTTTGGCGCTGCCCGCCAATGGCTCTCTAACGCCTCGAGTTCAATCCGGGAATTGACTTGCATGCTTACGAACTTATAGGGGCCGCTGCCAATGGGATTCTTCCTAAAGTACTCTACACCCTTGTCTTCTATGTACTTCTTGGGCACCACGGCAGTCATTCCCCCGTCGATACTGAGCATCATATCGTACTGCGGCGCCTTAAACCGAATTAGTACTGTGTATTCATCCTTGAGGTCGACGCTAGCAACTGTAGAACGCCAGGTGGGCGCATCGGACTCCACCGATTCAGGTAGCATCGCTCTGTCTATGCTGAATTTGACGTCCGCCCCGGTGAGGTCGTCACCATTATGGAACTTGACCTCCCGCCTGATATAGAAGGTCTGGGTTAGGCCGTCAGGGCTTATCTCCCAGCGCTCCGCTATTCCTGCCGTCGCCACGTCATCATCGGTATATCGCAACAGCGTATCGAAAACGGGAAGGCCCAAAGCAAGAAAAGTCTCTGAGCTAGAGGCCTGCGGATCTAACTGACTGGTGCCGAACAAAGTGACGACCGTCAGACTCCCGTATGGCTTGGTTGTCGTCGGCCCCTCCTTGGAAAGATCAGTCGTGGTCGGAGACGATGGCCCCCCGCAAGACGCCAGGAGCAGGGCGCCGGCAACCACTAACATCATGACAAGCGCATTGAACCTAGAACCCATTCTCACTTTGGTCTCCCTTCACCTAACTTGAGTATGCTTCAGCCCATCCATGGCTAGCTATGCAGCCAACAACGCCTGTTGGCCACATGTCTGGCCCTATTGGCTTAATACTACAACCGTACTTTGTCATTCTGAGCGCCGCAGCGCGAAGAATCCGGACTCCGGAGTGCGGATTCTTCGGCGTGCGCGCCTTTCCATGACATTGTGGTCAAACGGCTACCCGGACGATGCCGCTGGCTCTTGCTTGACGAGGCAGTAACCCAGCTCGGTGGCTCTCCGGTTAAGGCTTTTGAGTACCCTTTCCTGATACTGCTGTTCATAGTAGTTTTGACCTCGTTCTACGAACGCCGTGCCCTGGGTGAGCATGCTATAGATGATGCGGGCCAGCTTATAGGCTGTTGCAGTAATGGCCTTGGGCATCCCGATCTGAGCGGCCTTGCGCCGCAGGAAAGCACCTAACGCACTCTTGGAGTGATGCAGCGCTTGTGCCGCAACCCGCAGTGCGGCGGCAGCGCGATTGGCACTAGGAACGGTACGCCGGCTCAGCACCTTGCCTCCGCTCACCCGATTGTTGGGTGCCAGTCCCAACCATGAGCCGAAATGCTTAGAGGTCGGCCACTTGCTCATATCCAAGCCGGTCTCACTTAGCACTTTCAAGACCGTGTGAGACTTCAATCCATTGATCGCCACTAGGTCCACTCCCGTCATCCGGAAGAGTTCTGTAGTAGCATCAAAGGCTAAGTCGTGGCGATCATGCCGGGATGGCTGCCCTTTGGGCGGCGATTGCCCGTCGCTACGGTCTTCGAAGCTTCGCAGTTGGGCCTCGATGCGCTCATCGCAGGCGACAATCTTGGCCTGATAGGCCTCGACCAATTCCACCGCCTGCTGCAAGGCGAACAGGTGCTCTGTGCGCCAATCTCCCTGCAGGGCTTTGGCGATGGTGGTCAGCGAGTTCTTACACCCCTGATCCCGCAAGGCGGCAAGACGCTGGGGGTCCCGCTCTCCGTCCAGAATGGCGCGAATGATCCGCATCCCAGTGGCCCCGGTTACATCCGCAATGACGTGCTGCAGTTGCACATTCATCTGCACCAGTGCCTTCTGCATATGCTGCACGTGCTGCCCAGCATAGCTCACTAGCATGGCTCGTTGGCGCATGTAGCTGCGCAGCACACACACCTGGTCGTCGGGGCGGAAGGCCCCAGACAGCAGGCCAAAGCTATGCAACTGCTGCAACCACTGGCAGTCGGCCACATCCGTCTTGCGTCCAGGAACGCGCTTAAGTTGGCGGGCATCCACTAGCTTGACCTCGAACCCTCGCTCCTCCAGCACCTGAAATACGGGAATCCAATACACGCCCGTGGATTCCATAGCAACGGTCTCGATGCCACAGGATTTCAGCCAATCGGCCATCCCGTAAAGGTCTCCGGTGAATGCGGCAAATTCCCGGACCGGCTGGTCGTCCCGGTCTGTCGGCACTGCCACGTAGTGAGAGGCGCCTCCCACATCAATGCCAGCCGCACTTCGGCTGATGCACGGCAGTGCTGTTATTTGGGCCGACTTCCGGTTGGTGGACTTGGGGTCAGACTGCATCATGATCATTGCTCCTTCCAACTTGCCAGTAACAGACGCGCCGGGAAGTGGGGAAACGATCCACAAGACACTCTTTCCAACGGGATCCTGCCGCAGGTCACCAATGATATCGTCGCACGTTCCCCAAGACCAAGCTCAGCAGCGGGCAATTTCTGCACCATTGTGCAAACGGTCTTCTGCTCCCCGTCACGCTGCCTCTATGATATCATAATGCTACGCCAGACGAACATGTCATTCCTGATTTCTGGCGGAGGACCGCCTGACGAAGCTCAGAATGACATAACGAGGCATCCTCGGCTGACAAATTCGGTAAACTACGGTTGTAATATTAAGCCCACCCTGGGCGGATCCGAGTTGGTAATCGAGCGAGATCGCAGCCTCCTGCGACACACTTAAACCGAGTGACGCACCAGGTAAGGCTTGCCGTATTGGGAATCGAATTGGTTGACCGTGGCTCAACCGTGGTATACTAAGCTACTCAAGAGGAC
>JAUSEJ010000066.1 GCA_030650265.1 Dehalococcoidia bacterium
GTGGCGGGGGAGTAGTGACCGCCCTTTCCGCCATAAACCAGTACGTTCCCCTCACGTGGGTGGCGGCGGCGATGGGCGAGGGCGATCTCAGGGCAGCGAAGTCTTCCGATAATGGTCGCATCAGAAATCCGCTTCCTGGTCAGAATCTAGACCTGCGATTCGTTGTACTTCCCAAAGCGGTTTTCCATAAATACTACAATGTCTTCTGTAATCCCCTTCTTTGGTTCCTCCAACATTACATGTGGAACTCGCCAGCAACGCCCAACATTACTGCCGGGACTTATGACGCCTGGCACAGCGGCTATGTCGCCGTGAATCATGCCTTTGCCGGGGCCGTAATGGCCGAGGCAGGGCGGCATGATGCACCGCCGTTTGTGATGCTTCATGATTATCACCTGTATCTGGCGGCTGGGGAGATCAGGGAGCGATTGCCACGGGCCATTCTACAGCATTTCACCCACATTCCCTGGCCCGCTCCGGCCTACTGGCAGTTGCTGCCGAGATTAATGGCCCGTTCCATCTGCGAGAACCTCTGCGCCAATGATATAGTAGGAATGCAGACTACCGCTTGTGTGAGAAACTTCCTCCACACCTGCGAGACCTATCTACAAGACGCGGAGGTCGACTATCGACTGGGGACAATATGGCGAGATGGCCATCTAACAAGGGCAAAATCCTATCCGATTTCTATCGATGTCGATGGGCTCCGCCAAACGATCAGTGGGTCGGCGGCATCTCACTATGTGAAGGAGCTGGCTCAAGTTGGCGGCGAGAAGACTATCGTTCGGGTCGACAGGATGGAGCCTAGCAAGAATATTGTGAGAGGTTTCAGAGCCTATGAGACTCTACTGCATCGGTTTCCTGAGTACCACGGCAAAGTAAAGTTTCTCGCTTTTTTGGTGCCCTCACGTACCGATCTCGTCGAGTATCGCCGCTACCACAAGGAAGTGTTCCGTCTGGCGGCGTCGATCAACGCAAGGTTTGGCGGCGAAACCTGGGAGCCGATCAAGATTTACTACGAGAACAACTATGTTCAGGCGCTGGCAGGAATGAAGTTAGCCGACGTCCTGCTCGTCAACCCGATAGTCGACGGGATGAATCTTGTGGCCAAGGAAGGTCCGATAGTTAGCGACGGGAATCTGGTTCTTGTCCTCGCCGAGCCTGCCGGCGCCTACGACCAATTGAAAGACGGCGTTTTGCCCGTTGCCCCAGCCGATATCGAAGGGACGACGCAAGCACTGCGAACCGCTCTCGAGATGTCATCAGAAGAGAGAAGATCGCGACTCGATCTGCTGAGGCGATCTATCGAAGAGGAGGATCTTATCATGTGGCTTTTCCACCAGCTTGAGGATCTTTCCAAGCTTGCCTAGCGGCTAAATCGGCAAGCCGCGCTAGAAAGCCCTCCACATCTTCGACACCTTTAGCATGGGCGTCGGCATTCTGGACAAGCATTTCTTTCGACTCCGGGCTCAGGACGGCTACGCTCAGGGAATTTCCCGATCCGGCGATTCGCCATTGGCGCAGGGCGACAAAAGCGTCGATATCTGTCGCGTCGTCGCCCAGGTAGATCGCTGATTTTAGTATATGCTTTTCAGCTAGCCTCATAACGGCAGTGCCCTTGTTCAG
>JAUSEJ010000072.1 GCA_030650265.1 Dehalococcoidia bacterium
AGCGGAATACATTCTGGCCCCGTAGTCATACAAACCTGTGCTCGAATCGCTGACTTGACCTGTGTAGAGCCGATCAGTCGGGAGAGCGCCAGTACTAAATCTGGAGCCTCCGTAGGGATAGTAGACCATTGTACTCACCTGGCTTGACGTCGTGCTGGAGACGACGCTCGTGCCCGCAAGATGGTCGAGGAAGATGTAGGAGAGGGCGCCACAACTGCGCATGGCGATCCTTCAGCTGAAGGATTGGCTGCCGGCATAGTAATATTTGTCCCCCGTAGGCCTGGCTGCCTCGGCGCCGGGGGCGATGGTAGGCTGGGCCGATGCCAGCTTCCACACCTTCACGTCGTCGTAGTAGACGTCGGCCATGTAGGTCCGAAGCCCGATGGTGCCGGTGACTCTGCTGGAGTCGTAACTTGTCTATTTAACTAGTTGTTAACGTACGAAGCCGCGCTTCATTTGTCATATTCTTTGTGCCTGCTTAGGAGGGCACCTTACCATCCTGAGTTTTTCAACGATGAGCCTTGTTTCCTTCGAGAGCTGAGCCGCTACTACTAATGATGCGTCACAGACGGTACGCCCAACCACTCCGTCTTGGCTGGATTCTATGGACCAAAAGACAGCGGCTTTGATGCCCAACATGGACAGATGTTCCGTCCGCCGAAGTCGTTGAGAAATCCAAAACGAGCCGGAACGGAATGGGAACCAAGTGCCATCTGAAAGTTGTCAATAGATATGGGGGCCGCCCGACCGGAGCCAATGTCCCAGATCGACCGGACAAGATCACCTGCGAGGTTAGCCGTGTCCTGGTCATCCGAAAGGCTAACCACCAGGATGGTTTGGACCATACGACCTAATGCTTGTCAACGGTTTGGGGGTATCAATCTGACAAACTTCACAAGACTTGGACAGTATTCATTGACTTTAGGCCTACGGGGCGTGGTTTATGGGCCTTCTGGAGTCAGATCTGCTTCTATGAGCACGGGTATCATGCTAGCGGAAGTCAGAGTGACGTACACCTACCCTGTGTTTTGACTCGCTGGACCGGGAGCAGCAAGTATCTGACAATGGCCAGGTAGACCTGGTGAGTTGTTGCGCTGGCCATCGCGATGAGGTAGAATTGGTTGTATGGAGGTTCAAATCTGGTGAGCGACAGGCTTGATAGGGAAATCGAGGAGATTCTGAGAAAGTCCGGATCGAACAGTCCGAGACGGCTCCCGGTGGGGAAGTTCCAGAGGCTGTTGCGACGCTGGAAGCCCGGGACGAACAACCCTCTCTCCTGGCTGAGGGCCACGCCCACCTCGGTGATGGTCGTGAGCCTGGTTCTGTTCGGCTTGTCTGTTTTTCTCCGGATGGCCTTTCGTCAGCTCGCATTACTTACGGCCTTGTTGGCGATCTGTCTGTTCGTAACGGCGATCGTCATGTCTGCTCGACAGGGCGGTGGAACAAGGTACGAACGACGCTGGCGAGGGCAAATAGTAGAGCTTCCCGGAGACAGCCCGTTGAGTAATCTCCATTTTTGGTGGCTTCGTCAACAGAGAAAGATTCGGCGGTGGCTAGATACGAGATAGCCGATAATACTCAAGTTCTACTCTTGGCGTGTGTCTCTTTGGCCCCAACCTCCGCTATCTTCTTTCGCCCCTCGAAGTCCACGCCCTCCAGCTTCACCAGAGCGGCGACGGCCACGGCGGTGACAATTGCCGCCACGATATATGCCTCGGCTACCGACCGAATTTGAGAGATAAGCATTGCCACCATGCCGAGGGCGCCGCAAGAGAGGTAGAGGGTGAGAACGGCTTCCCGTCGTGTCATCCCCATGGCCACCAGGCGATGGGATACATGATCCCGCCCGGGCGTGGTCAGGGGATTCAATCGCCGCCGCAAGCGAGAGATGGTTACCAGGGTCGTATCAAAGATCGGGATGCCGAGGACGATGATAGGAATCATCCAGGTGATGGTGGGAACGTTGCCAAAGCGCAACTTGATGCCCAGGGCGGCCAGAACGAAGCCGAGGAATAGACTGCCGGCGTCGCCCATAAAGATCGAGGCCGGATTAAAATTGTACCAGAGGAAGCCCAGGCACGCGCCCAGTAGAGCCATCGCCAGGCTGGCCACCAGGTACTGGCCGCTCATCGCCGCGAGAAGGAAGAAGAAAGCCGCTGCCACGGCGGCGATGCCTCCCGACAGGCCATCCATGTTGTCAAGCAGGTTCATGGCATTGGTAATGCCCACAACCCAGAGTATGGTGATCGCGTAGTTGACCCATGGCTCCGCCACCAAATCAACTTGCACGCCGGCCGCGATCAGTAGACAGGCTGCCGCGAACTGTCCAAGCAACTTGATAATAGGCCGCAATCCCCGACTATCATCCCAGAACCCGAGAAAGCTTATGAAGGTTGCGCCGAGCAGGATGCCCAGGAACTGGGAAAGGTTGAACCGATCGCTGAAGACGAGAATGGCGACGAACACCGCGCCGTAAATCGCTGCCCCCCCCA
>JAUSEJ010000084.1 GCA_030650265.1 Dehalococcoidia bacterium
CTGAAATTACCGGCCAGCGGGACCGGCGTCAGACTCAGGACAGGCGATCCTCGTCTGTGCCAGCGCCCCCATTGAGCCAAAAGCCTACTCTCATGGTTAAGGACCGCATCGAGGGCCACTGTTTGGCTCTTCTCATCCAGCATCCCGAACTTGGCGATGGAATCGTCGAGCTTGAGCGCGCAGAATTCTCGGACGCCGATTATCGCTGCATCTTCGAGGCATGGAGAGCAACGCCCGGTATGAAAGACCTGGTCGACAGGCTAGACGATGATCTTCGCGAGGAAGTCGCTGTCCTTGCCAGCCAGAAGCTTCCCTCGGCAGACAGCATCAGGCGAAGAGAGGAGCTAGTCTCGATCTTGAGGACCTTGGAGGAGCGGCGACTGAAGCGGATGGCCAAGGAGAATGTGACCCGGCTGAGAGATGCTGAGGCGGAATCCGACGAAGAACAGATTCGTGAGCTCCAACTGAGAGGAGTAGACCTGGCCAGCCGTATTTCACAGGTGGAGAGGGCACCCAGGGCCTTCTAGCGCATAATCAGGCAGCGTTGGTGGACGCGGGCTCAGGACCGGCTAGAAAGGGGCACAATGCCAGACATCGTGGAGGAGAGAATGCAGGTAATCGAGCTGAATCCCAAGGTTAAGACGTTAGATTGCCCATCTTCTGACAAGGATGAGATGGACGCGGCGGTAGAACCCGACCATCTTGACGATCTCTACAATGGCATTCACGAAGGCGGCATCGTCACATTGACCGCTACCAAAGTTGAGACTGTCACCGTCATCGAGGTGGTGCGGCCTGTGGTCGAGGTCTCTCTAAGCTTCGACGAGCACGAAGGCATCGATGACCCGGTAAGGATGTATCTTCGGGAAATCGGCAAAGTCTTCCTCTTAAACGCCGAGGACGAGAAGAGACTGGCCCGCTGCATGGAGGAAGGCCAACACATTGGCCGTCTGGAGGAGGAATGGTACGACAAGCACGAGAACTTTCCCACTCCGGCTAACATCGTCTATTCCATCTTTGAGCGGGTTTATGACTCACCCTTGCTGATGAATTGCCTTTGGGAGTCCGCCAACGTCCCTCAACCTGCGAGTCCGGTAGAAAGAACGTATCACCCTTGCATTAGGGCCCAGATCGATGCTGAGATCGACTGCAAATTGGCACAGGTCGTAGCGGAAATCCTCGCCATTGAGCAAAGTCAGGCCACAAGCCGATTGACCATTATGTCCATCGAGAGTCGGATTCTGCGTAACCTCGACGTTATTAACTTCCTCGAGAGCTTTAACCTGATAAGTTCTAGCCATGGATCACTTTCCCTGGAGAAAATCCGGAGAGTCCTTCTCGATCATTCCGAAGTCTTCGGTCTACAGCTAAGAGTCCTCAAAGAGGAAGCCTTGAAGGCGGAAAAACGTCTCACCGAAGCCAATCTCCGCCTCGTCGTAAGCGTGGCGAAGAAATACGTCGGCCGGGGAATGTCGCTACTCGATCTGATCCAGGAGGGCAACATTGGCCTTCTCCGGGCAGTCGAGAAGTTCGACTACCGCAAAGGCTACAAGTTCAGTACTTACGCTACTTGGTGGATACGACAAGCCATAACTCGCGCTATAGCCGATCAGTCCCGCACCATCAGGATTCCCGTTCACATGGTCGAGACGATAAACAAACTGGTCAGGGTAAGCCGCCGGCTTCTTCAGGATCTGGGGAGAGAGCCTACCAGCGAAGAGATCGGCAATGAGATGGAGATCTCGGCCGAAAAAGTGCGGGAGATTCTCAAGGTCTCTCAGGATCCCGTTTCACTTGAAACTCCCATAGGCGAGGAAGAAGACAGCCATTTGGGTGACTTCATCGAGGACCGGGCAGCCCTGGCCCCCGCCGATGCTGCGTCCCATCAGCTCTTGAAAGAGCAGGTGGAGGACGTGCTGGGTTCTCTGAACGAAAGGGAACGGCGAGTTCTGCAGCTACGTTTCGGCCTTGTCGACGGCCGCAGTCGCACTCTCGAGGAAGTTGGTCGGGAGTTCGCCGTAACGCGCGAGCGGATCAGACAGATCGAGGCCAAGGCCCTACGCAAGCTGCGCCACCCCAGCCGGAGCAAGAAGCTCAAAGACTATTTGGACTAGAGTATTACCGGAGGAGGCATGGCTTCCCCGGCATCTTTGATTGGAGGAAACACATGAGCAGAGCCAACGAAAGAACCCGTAAAGTCAAACGCAAGCACCGTGCTGGTCAAGAGAAACTAATGGCGAAGGAGAGGGCCATTCGGGCTAGCCTGGGGCCGGTAGCCGCGCCATCTCCGCGACCAATTGTCACACCTCAGGCTCCGACTGTCGCCCCGCGCCCGGCGCCAGTTAAGGCACCCCGTCCACGCCCGGCTGCGGCTGCAGAGGGAGAAGCGCCAGCAAAGACACCCCGTCCACGCCCGGCTGCGACTGCAGAGGGAGAAGCGCCAGCAAAGACACCCCGTCCCCGCCCGGCTGCGGCTGCAGAGGAAGAAGCGCCAGCAA
>JAUSEJ010000092.1 GCA_030650265.1 Dehalococcoidia bacterium
GCTTCTTTGTAGTGTTCCAGCCCTCTGTGTCGGGCCTTTCCCGGACACACCTCCTCAAACAGCTCGGCCCCCCACACTTCCAGATTGAACTCGAGACAGGCAAGTCCCGTATCCTTCAACCGGAGCATGTCCTTCCTGTCCATCGGCTGGGTGCTTATGGCCATGTTAGGGGTGTACGAAGCGCCGGTCGCTATCTGCTCCACAAAATCGATGAGTATTTTTGCCTCCTGCTCGCTCTTTCGGAAACCACCCATCTGAAAGCGGCCTTCGACCAGCCTCACCTGCGAACTGATGATCTTGTAGGCCTCGATGGTGTCGACTAGATCGATCGTTTTGGCGGGAGTATGGCCGACAGAGCGGGCGTCGTCGTAGGTTGAGTTGTAGTTGCAAAACTTGCATTGTTCTCCCTGATTGAAATACTCGCAGTATCGCACGGGAGCGATGCGAAAGCAGCGACCCCGACCGGAGACAAGGCTTGTCACCGGCGTCCCCTTGCTGGTTACGGCCTCTGTGCTCCGCGGCTTCGGGCCGGCGAAGAATACGTCCTCGATCTTCTCCTCGCCTTCGTAGAGGCCAAAGCGACCATCACCCACCTCCTTGATCTCATAAGGGCTGGTGAATGATCGCCGGATATCGACGCCTATGCCATTCCTCATATAGAAGGGATCCGGTTGTAGGACAAAACCCGGCCGCACCACCGCCCCGGGCCTTTTCCCCGCCATCGCCTTCAGGCTTACTCCCTGGAGGTCGCGACTTTGGAAGGATCCTCCTCGTTCCCAAACGCCGACTTTGTCGAGCACTTCGGAATCCCGGAGCCCCTGGGTCAAGACATCCCACTTGATAACGATCTCCCGGGCAAGATTGGGATATTTCTTCTGCAGTTCGTCAACTCTGGTCACGGGCTTTCCTCCTCAACATCTTGGCTCTGGTAAACGTCACCGGCATATTGGCGCAGGTGTCGAACAGAATGATCATATTCCGGTATACAGTGCGTGGCAATACATCGAATTGTGTATTGTGAAGGGCAATTCTGGAAGCTGCGTCTCTATTCCGGCCAGATGCTATATGACGGACGTCCCACCGTCGACTGATAGGGTGATGCCGGTTACCCACTCGGCCAGGTCGCTGACGAGGAAGAGCGCAGCCCGGGCGACGTCGTCTGGCTGACCGCGGCGGGCCAGCGGAATCTTCTCCACAGCCACCTTCTTCTCAACTATCGACCCCTCGGTCTGGATAGATCCGGGCGCAATGGCATTGACCCGGATTTGGTGAGCGGCCAACGATCTGGCAAGCACGCGTGTGTAGTGCAAAAGACCGGCCTTGCTGGTGGCATAGGCGATCAGGTCGTCCTGTGTGGCCCCCAGTCCGGCCCGCGAGGAGATGTTGACGATCTTGCCGCCCTGTTTCCGGTCGATCATGTGCCGGGCGATCACCTGCGAGCACAGCAATGGGCCCCGCAGGTTGATGGCCATTACCCGGTCCCACTGATCCTCGCTAATTTCGAGGAAGGGATATCTCGGGTAGATCGCCGCATTGTTGATCAGGATGTCGACCCGGCCGAAGGTCTCGAGGGCGACAGTAAGGGCGCGTTGGGCGCCAGCCCGCTGGCTGACATCGCCTACTGCGCTCGCCAGTTTGGCGCCTGGCCTCTGTAATTGCTCGATTGCCCTGCCGGCATTGGTAGGATCGATGTCGTTGATCACCATGGCCGCTCCGGCTTCGGCCAGGCGATTGGCAATGCCAAATCCTATTCCCTGTCCAGCGCCGGTGACGATCGCCACCTGGCCGCTAAGGTCGATAAGTTGGGCAATCGATCGCATTCTCGGTCCTCCAGATCAAGATTTCTGATTGGCATCGGCCAGGCAGAGGCTACTACTCAACCTTCCTCAACAATCCGTCGATCCTCGCCGCATTCGAGAGGCTCTTTGCGGTCGATGATGGTCTGACATTTGTTGCAGGAGATGCAGGTGCTCCGCTCCCGGTCACCAATGGCCCACCGGTTGATCAGGTCTGGCTGACGGATCAGGGGCCGGCAAATAGAGACGAAATCGGCTTCACCTGAGGCGATGATCGCCTCGGCCGTCTCCACCTTGCGAATGCCGCCAACCATCATGACAGGGATGCCGACGGCCCTCTTTACACTGGCTGCTCTCTCGCGAAAGTATACGTCTTCGGTCACAGCATCGTTGAGGGCCCTCACAGACCCCAGTTTGCCGCTGGAGATGCCGGCGCTGATCTCCACGGCATCGAGGCCAACCGCGATCATCGCG
>JAUSEJ010000100.1 GCA_030650265.1 Dehalococcoidia bacterium
AGAGGCAGGTCGATTGGGCCGCACTGGTCGATCCTTCCGAAGAAGGATGCCGGATTATTCTGACGAGAAACAGCCCCATTCCGACCAGTCCGATTGCCGTGAGGACCCCCAGCAGAGTGTAGGTCCGTTCGTCGGCGAGTACACCCATCCAGCCAAACTGCGCCCAGAAGCTTTGGAAGGTCGTGGTGACAAAGAACTTCGCAAAGGCGAGGTTGAAGGGCCCGGCCAGAGGTTGCCCCAGAACGACGAGATCGTGTCTTCGCCAGACCAACAGGTCGAGTCCGCCGTAAATCCAGGCGTTTCGCACGAACCACCAACCCGCCAGCGCCAGGGCGATGACAAAGGCAATGGCCGATTCCTCTACAACCGGGCGAAAGCGCAGGCTTTGGAGAGCCTTCCCCAACGGGATCTGGCCGTTCTTGCCCAATTGACTGAGGAGCAACCCGAGGGGGATCAAGACGGCGCCAACGTAAATCGTAGACTTGGTCAGCAAGGCGAGACCGAGCAGCACTCCCAGCATCAGGCCTGATCTCCAGATCTGTCTTTCTCCATGAAATACTCTTCCGTCGGCCTCTCGAAGGGCAACGGAAGCCTTGTTTTCTCCCCCGCCAAGGGCGGCAGAGGCCGTCCCCTCTCCCTTCCCGAAGGGAGAGGGCAAGCGCAGCCACTGTGGGCGTCCTGTGGAAACAGATGGCGCGGAGAGGGGATCGCAGATGCGTTCAACCAGAACGAGCAGTATGAGCGAGAGGACAACTTCGGAGAGTGTATCGTTGGAGACGGCCGCCGTCATGGCAAGGTGCTGGGGCAGTACGGCAATGAAGCCAGGTACGGCAAGGGCGAGAAGGTCGTCTTTGGGCAAAACCCGTCTGGCGATCCGGTAGGATACGAGCAGCAGAACGACGCCAAGAAACACGGAGAACAGTCGGAGGACGACCACCTGTTGGGATTGAGGCAAGTCGGTGCTAGCCCAAAAGAGCGGGACAGAAGAGAGGTAATACAGGGGTGGCTGCCACGATTCGTAGCGGACAGAATCAATTGGCTTCCCGGGAGGAAACTTGTTCGCCTTTAGCTCCTCCAGATAGTCCTGATTGTAGTCGCCCACTTTCAACTCTGGGAACTGGCGGTGCTCAGCCAGGTAGCGGATGTAGTTGAAGTGAGCCGGTTCATCAGGTGTCTCCCAGGTCGGAGTCTTGCTGGCATAGGCAGCGCCGAATATTATGTATACCGCCACGATGGTGGCGAGCAGGACGAGTCTCAGCCTTTTGGACAATCGTATCGTCCTCGCCAGTCGTTCAGCCTCACGCTCAGAGCCTCTTTGAACATCCTGTAGGTGTCACGAACCGGGCTCACCTTGCTGCTGCTCATGTAGTACCAGTGAATTGGTACCTCGGCGGTCCGGAGCCCATACTTGCGGGCGATGAAAAGTAGCTCGACGTCGAACGCCCAGCCGTCCATGGTCTGGAGGGGAAAGACCAGCGCCGTGGCCTTCTGACTAAAGCACTTGAAGCCGCATTGGGTATCGGCAAACCCGGGAACGGCCACGACGCGGACGATCAGATTGAAGACCCGGCCCATCAGGTGCCTCAGGGCGGGCTCGTCGATCCGCCTGGCGCCCGGAGCTTCGCGGGAGGCGATGGCGATGTCGTATTCGCTTCCCATAGCGGGAAAGAACTTGCTGGTCTCCTCGATGGGCATGGACAGGTCGGCATCGCACATGAACCGGTTTATACCCGTAGCGGCCAGCATCCCCGTCCTCACCACGTGCCCTTTTCCTCCATGCTTGGCTCGGATCAGGGTTATGGCCGGATGACTCCTGACGAACTCCTCGACGAGCCTGGCAGTGCTGTCGGTAGAGCCGTCGTCTACCACGATGACTTCGGCGCTGTACGGCTGTTCCCGGAGAAAGTTGAGGATCTTCATTAGAGAAGGAATGATTCTCGTCTCTTCGTTATAGGCGGGGATTACTATTGACAGGAATGGGGTCTCGTCGATGGCTATCCTCCCGGGCGGCGGTATTTCATCCTAGCGGGTCAGAATCGATTCTATATAGTCTTCCGATACCTTTTGCAGTCGTTTTACTTGCTTTCGCTTGCCGAGCATCACCGGAAGATGGCCCAGCCCGGCGAGTTGACCGCGCAGTCGCGCTCGCGCCGATGGCTCGCGAAAGTGCTGTAGAGATTGCCCGACGAAGCGCAACTGGGCCATGAGAATTCGAGGCCAATATCGCCTAAACAGTCCGGCCGGCATATTCTTGGCCATGACACTAACAAAGTTTCGACCGCAGAGAAAGCTGGCGACAGTACCACCGCCTGTTGCGCTTAGCATGTGATAGACGCGCGCAGCGGGAGCGAATACGCACCGGTAGCCGGCGAGTTGAGCCCGGAAGTTCAGATCCACATCTTCACAGTAGCCCACAAAATCCTCATCCAATAGGCCGATGGCGTCCAGCATCTCGCGGCAATAGGCTGCTGCCCCGGCGCAGGCCCCGAAAACCTCGAGGGATTCATCGTACTGTCCCTGATCGCGCTCCCAGACCCCTCGATTTCCGGGTATACCATCGATGCCATAGAAATCACCGGCAGAATTGAGAACGTCCCGCCGGTCGAACAGCAACATCTTGCTTGCCGCCATGCCGGCGTTGGGATTCCGCTCCAGCGCCTCCACTAAACTGGCTAGCCATTGCGGTTCGGCCTCGGTATCGTTGTTTAGTAGAACGACAATAGCCCTTTCGGTCTGCCGAATGCCAGCGTTAACGGCCCCGCTGAAAAACCTGTTCGTTGGTAGCTTAATGATCCGGACTTCCGGATAGCGGGCGGCAAGAAGATCAACGCTATTGTCGGACGACCCATTATCCACCACC
>JAUSEJ010000101.1 GCA_030650265.1 Dehalococcoidia bacterium
CTGAAATCCGCCGGCTACAGGCCGACCAGAAGCGGCTATGCGATGCGCTGAGGCCGTTTGCTGACGAGAACGGCGAGACCAATGCGTTTGACCACTACCGCGCCGCCGACCTGCTGCGGGAGATTGAAGGTGGGTGAAGGACATGCCTAAATCCTTTCGAGTTCCCTCCGACGCTGAACACAGTGGCATGGAAATCACATACACAAAGAGCCGCAGGGTCCTGTACATCGGTGGTTGGTACGATGATTTTGTTGGGATACAGGGAGAGGAAATATCATTGGCTGATTTCTTCGAGCGCCTGGGCATAACGCGAAAAGAGATAGACAAGGAGATGAAAGGTGGCTAAGGACAATCACACCGATGAAATATGGCAGGGGATTGTGGCCGCCCGGCAGGAATTCAGCAAGCTGCGGAATGATCTTTGGCAGGTAGGGATTGCCCACAATAACCTCGTCTACTCCTTGAATGGTTGGAACGAGCTAGCCGCGCCGAGAGATTCGCGCCTGTTGGCCTTCCACATACTTGACGAGCAGTTTAGCCAGGCGTTGAGCACAGCGCAGATGTACGCCGGCTTGTTACGCACGATGGCGGAGTGTCGAGCACGGGAGATCGAAGGTGAGTGAGGATAGGCACATCTACACGGAGGCTGAACTACTTGCCGCCGGCCACACGACGGCAGACCTGAGCCTGCCGAAGAAGCGGCGGGTAATAGCAGCAGGGGAATCCATAGCCAAGCGCGAACTAGGCAATACAATCGTCGCGTTAGCCCATAACGCCAGTTGGCACGTGCGCCAGGAGTTCCAGTTTGCCCCGCCTCGTCGCTGGCGGGCGGATTGGGCGATAGCGCCATTGGAATCCTTTGACGTGCGGGGAATGCAGGTAATCCTAATCGAGTTCGAGGGTGGGGAGTGGGCTTGGACACAGGGCGACGATGCCGGCTACCACCAGGCGCAACGGTTCGCGTTAGATGCTGAGAAGTACAATGAGGCTTCCATCTTGGGCTACACGCTTTTACGTTTTACCGCCAGCATGGTCGCTTCGGGGCTGGCCGCAGACCAGATAGGACGGGCGATCAGTGGGGACGGCTAATAACAGGCGATGGACGCAAAGCCACCTGCGCCTCGTGTCGGATCGTAAGGCCAAGTTAACCGAGTGGATAGCCCTGTTGGAAAAGAGCAACATGCCTAGCGTCAAGAGGCGCAGCATTGTCCGGGAGTGGCAGGCGGAGATCATGGATGCCGAGAAAACGATACAACAGCTGCAGGAGATTTTGAAGATCGAGGCTGCAAATAAGGATGAGTAGAAATAGATGACCGTCCTTGATTGCGATGAGCAGCTAGCCGACCTTGACGCCTGCGTGACCTGGGCAATGGAGCTACACCCGCACTGGCGCAAGCACGAGCCGGCGCTAAGAGAGGTATTATCCCGTTGGGTGACTTGGCGTGGGGTGTTCACAAAAGGCACGGTGCTTCACGCTATGGACTACGCGATCCACAACGGCAGGACGGCTGGCTACTGGCAGCACAAGCCCTCGACGACGGACAGGCAGATCGGGCTGATGAAGGAGCGGAAGACCCTCAACTGCGCCGTATGTGGTAAAACGGTGCCGATGATGAACAGCGCACAAAAGTATTGCGGACAGCCTTGCTACAAGAAGGCGCTCCGCCAACGAGATAAGGAGTCCGGGAAGTGACAACAGCCAGTCTAATCGCCGAGCTAGAGGCCAAGAACGCGGCGCTGAAAGCACGGTTGGCGCGGCTGGTCAAACTGGTGGACATGCTCGTGCCGCAATATGATGGTACAGAGTTGCGCCTAGCCTGCATGTCCGAATTGCTAGAGCGCGTAGATGCTGAACATATCGAACGGGTAGACCGCATACATCGAGACTGGAAGAAACAATGTATGGACGCTTTAGCCGCCGCGCTTGCCACGCCGGCAGAGGCGAAGATAGATGTGGAGCTAAATAACATTGGAACTATGGCGAAATGGCAGAAGGAGTGACCGATGACACCAAGCAGGCGTAGATTATGGTTTGAACAACAGATGCCGACCTTCAACTATCCCGGTAGTCTGACCGACGAACGTCGTTTGAAGGCCGGCACCGATCTGTGCCGGGAGCTAGAGGAGTTGCGGAGCGCCTGGGCAACTGGGATGGCAATCGGAATAAACGCAAATGTCGCAGTGGGGGTAGAGGCTTGCGTTGAACAACTGGATAGAATCCTAGCCCGGACGCCGGGGGAGTAGAAGGGAGTAACCGATGGAACATGTATACCTACTATGGAGTATAGGCAGCCATGTTAGCTCGAAAGACCAGAGGCTAATTGACGTGTTCGCCTCGTTGGCCGCCGCCAAAGCAGCAGAGGTTCCAGCGCGCCGGGTCTTAAATTGGCAGGAGAAAATTACGACCACCGGCGAGCTGTATTGGACAATCAGTCCCCAATGCGCCGATACTGCCATCAAAGAGTTACTGATTGAAGTCCAAAAGATTCAGCAATAAGGAGTAACTAATGACAGAAACAAGCGAGCCTGGCGTTACTGGCAAGAACGACGAGGCAGCCAGCCTGAACAATGCACCTGCCGCCACGCCGGAATTAGTTTATACAATCGCGATTCAAGTCACGGTGCATAGTGACGGAAGGTGGGAACAGGCATCATCGCTGAGCAAATACGACGAGGGGGGGATGGAAGAGCAGATAAAGCCCGCCGAGATTCTGACGGTGCTTACTGCGGCGACACATTCCCTCATCCGATGGACTAACGAGGAACGATCCAAAGTCAATCCGGAAGCGGCAAAGGAGTAAATGATGCCAGAACTCATTCCGTACCTTATCTGGGCGGCGATCTCTGCCGCCACCGCCAAGCACGGGGTAGACCCGCTGCTGTTCATCGCAATCGGAATGACAGAAAAGGGGCACTACGCCTGGACTGATGCTGTAATTGGCGACCTCAGCATTGGTATGTCAATCTCACCCATGCAGTTATACCTAGACGGGGCCGGCGCTCCGCCGCCTGGTTGGACTAGGCAAGCGTGGGCGAACGAGTTGACCAAGCCGGATGTCTGGACTGACGTGGCGGCCAGATTTATTCGGCAGAACCTCGTCACCTTCAATGGCAATGTCGAGTTGGCCGTTGCCGCCTACAACCGGGGCCCAAATGGTACGGTTGACAACTACCAGGGCTACGTTGTGCCGGTGCTGGCGAACTACCAGCAGCTAAAGACCTACGGCATCACGGTAGTAGGTTCAGGGGATCACGATTCGCAGACCTTCATACCGAGTACGGGCAAGTGGACGGGGGCTTACACCGAGTATGCGCCTAACACTGGCGGCCACCTAGAGGCTTGCGTGAACCTGAAAGGCATCTGCGATGACGCGCTGGAAGCGGGGCGCATTATCGCCGCCAAGCTGCGGGAGACGGCTGAGGGGATGAAAGACCTAGCGGACACTTGGGGAACGCGATGACCAGCTTTGGAAGCCCGCCTATCCGCATCGCCTATACCTATATGCCGGGTACAAGGCAATGGCGATTCGTGTTTCAGGATGGCAACGACGGATGGAATGACCTACCATACACCGAGCATTTTGTTTCATCTAATCACTTCCTCACTGACCGTCAGTATCCGGGGCCTGCGGCGTGGGCAGACGAGCGATTACGTGTTTCCAGGAAAGACTTAGCCGACCTTGCGAATAGTCGGGGAGGACAAGATGATAAAAGGGAGAGGTCTTAGATTCCTTATATGCGTCGTTGCGCCTGGAACAGTTTGGCTAGCAGGTACTTTGCAATGGTTAGGAATCCTGCCCGACCGTCCCGTCAGCGACAGCGCAATGGTGATACTAGCCGGAGCCATTATCTGGCTTGCAACGGAATGAAGAAGGCCGGCTTGCGTCACTTCGATCTATGACCGTAACAAGCCGGCCATGCAGGGCTGATGCCCCACCGGACGGATACGCGACTACATTATAGCATGAGGGGTGAATCCTGAAATTCACCAGGCGAGTATTATTAAAGCTGGCGACCATGCCGCTGTTTGGCTTCTTGCCAATACCGCAATTCTTCGAGAAAGCGAGAACGACAATGGTTTACGTTCAACTGATTGATCTGAGCGACCCTAGACTACGGGCACTGATAATCAAG
>JAUSEJ010000144.1 GCA_030650265.1 Dehalococcoidia bacterium
AATTTGTACACCTTCTGCATTCAACTTCATTCGTTAGATACTAAACCCGTCAAGTTTTGAGGGCCCCGTGAGTAGTCAGTCACAAAACTGCTAGATAGCATATCTGGCGTCAGTTCCTGCCTTGAGCCTTCAACTTCAGACCCCTGAGGAGCATCGGTCAATGCGACAAGTAGAAGAAAGACCGACCCATTGGATCATACTCGAATCGACTGTCTGGCGCGGCATCGCTAAAGTCTCCTCTTGTCGACGTCTTGCCCATTATGGTTACGCCCCGTTGAGGCCGCGTCGATAGACATTGACCTCATACCAGGCGATGACTAAAGACGCTGCCTCACGCAGGTCGAAGTAGGCCTGTCCTGGATATGAGTCACTGCCGGCTTTCAGGCCAACCGCTTTGATGTCAAGGGAGTCGGCGATGTAAAGAGCGCGCGGAAGATGGTATCCCTGGCTGACCAGGATGGCCTCGGTGATGCCGAATACCGTCCTAGCCCGGTAGCAGCTATCGAAGGTACTTAGCCCGGCCTCGTCGAGATCGATCGCTTCTGACGGTACTCCACCCGCAATTGCCCGGTGCTGCATTGCCGTCACTTCATCATAGTAGATGGACCTGGCGTCGCCCGACATCAGCAGTCGCTCCACCCTGCCAGCCTTATAGAGCGCCACAGCGGCATCGACGCGATCGGAAAGCATGGTGCTTGGTTTACCGTCTGCTCGCAAGCCGGCGCCGAAGACGATGGCAACCGGCGCATGTGGTACTTCAATGGGGTCGACGTATATCGACCCACCGTATTGACTGACTACCAGTGCTAGCGGCACCGCGACCATGACCATGGCCACCAGGATCGCTGTGATGATAATTCTAAGTACGATTCTATGCTTCAACCTCGAACGCGAAGGTTTTTTTCTATCCAAGTTGACGAAAAGGACTGCCGATTCCAGCGGCGGACAGCCCCGGACTTGCTCGATGTTATCATAACTTCATCCGGGAAATCAACAACCCGATGACCGTCTGTCAGGCTATTCGGGGCCCGGTCTGCCTTGCCAAGGTAGGCGCATTGTGATAGAATACAAGTGTATTGGGGAATCGTCTAGTGGTAGGACAGCAGACTCTGACTCTGTATGCCGAGGTTCGAATCCTCGTTCCCCAGCCATAGAATCAACCAGAACCTTCATGATATTGGAGGTTCTTCCTTTCTCCGGCAAAGGTTGGTTGGCCAGCTTGGCGTAGGCGTCGAACGCTCAATGTCGTGAGACAATGAAACCTCCTCCATGAAATTGAAAAACGACCTTACGAGTACAGCGAGGAATCCCCAAAGGTCTTCGAAAGAAAATCAAGCAATCGGGTGATTCCTGGCAACTGGACCTGTGGCAATTATGGCATCATCGCGCCAGGTAAGGTATGATAGATCTATGGTACGCGCATCTAATGGCG
>JAUSEJ010000153.1 GCA_030650265.1 Dehalococcoidia bacterium
CTGAAAGGCATTGCCCATCGCCAGGGGTTTGGCGACGTTCTCGCCCATGGCACTTCGAGAGCGGCGGCGATAATCGGTGGCAAGGCCCCGGCTTTGATCACCGACTACATGTTCTCGCGTTCCGACCAGTTCACTGCCTACGGACCGCGGATGTTCATCACTACGGGCATCTTTCTTGCCATGGAGCCCCGGCATCCGATCCAGCAACTTCACGAGGTGAGCATGCCTCTTCTCAAATGGCTGGACTGGCAAAAAGGAAAACCTCATGCTTTTGTATCCAGTGAAGTGTTGCGGGGGATTGCCCGGAGATTCTGGGGAAGCGAAATAGCGGCAGATTATTCGACTTATGAAGGAAAAGCGCTGGCCGCCAAGCTGATCCAGGACCGGCAGTATATCAAAGAGTGTCTGATCCTGTGCGACTTTACCTGGCCGATTCTCTACGTCGCCAACTCCGAGGATCATGTGGGCGATCCGTCGATCGAGAGCAAGATCTTCTCCGCCATCACTGGTGTGGAGGTTGACGAGCAGGAATTGTACAGGTATGGCGAGAGAGTGGTGAACTTGCAAAGGGCCATCCTCGCGCGGGAAGGTCACCGCGGTCGGGAATCGGACAAGTTGCGGGAGGTATTCTTCACCACTCCCATGAAGACCGAGTTCCACAATCCCGAGTGCCTTGCTCCCGGCAAGGACGGTGAAGCCATCAACAAGAGAGGCTGGATGGTCGACCGGCAGAAGTTCGAAGAGCTGAAGACCGACTATTATGGCTACCGGGGCTGGGATCCTGCCACCGGCCTCCAGACGAAAGCTAAACTCGACGAATTGGGGATGGGGGATATTGCTGAGGGGCTGGACAAGTACAAGGCAGTGGTTTGAAGAAGCCAACAATGCACGTGGGGCCAGGCTTGGGAATACTGCCGGCCAGCACTAACCAGTATCCTCGCCGTGCCCGAGTCCATTGCGGCCTCCGCCCAAGCACCTGAGCCAGTCACCTTGTCGGTCTGGCCTCGTCACAGCGGTTGCAAGGTTCAATCTTGTCCGCTTGGTCCTACATTAGATAGCCTCCGTCGACCCGGATCAAGTCGCCATTCACGTAATCGGACAGGGGTGAGGCAAGATAGAGGATGCCGCTAGCAGCCTCTCTGGGCGTGCCTGGACGCCCAAGAGGAATGGATTGAACTGTGCGCTCAATCTCATCTCGTCTGAGGCCAACGGCGCGCCCCAGAAAGGTGACTCCTTCGTCTCGGGGTGCTATCAGGCGCGTTTGGATAGGGCCAAAGGCGACCGCATTGCAGTGGATGTTGAACGGCGCCCACTCCTTGGCCACAGTCTTGGTGAGGCCAATCAGACCGGACTTGGCCGTCGCGTAGTTCACCGCTCCCGGACCACCTAACGCCAAGACTGACGTGACGTTGACGATCTTGCGATGCACCACCACGCCTTCCTCCAGTTCTCGTTTGGCCTGATCTCGCATTAGAGGACACGACGCTCGAATCAGGCGGAAGGGCGCGACCAGGTGGACATCCAACATGGACTGAAACTGCTCATTGGTCATCCTATGAATAGCAGACCTCGCGCCGTGACCGGCGTTGTTCACAAGAATGTCGAGGCGTCCGAACTCGCGGGCAGTTGCCGTCATGATCTGCTCCGGTATCTTGGGATCGCAGATATTGCCAACGCAAACTAGCGCTCGACGGCCGTTCTTCCTGACCAGCATTGCGGTCTCCTCGGCGGGATCTTCATCGAGATCGCATACAACTAGATCTGCGCCTTCCTCGGAGAAGATCTCGGCGGTGGCGCGGCCGATTCCCCGTCCTGCTCCTGTGACAATAGCGACCTTTCCCTCGAGCATGCCCATGTTCAATCTCCTTATTCTAACGTAACCGACATGAACGCACTTGAGCCACCTTCAGCATCTCTGAAGCATGATAGGCGCTGATAAGGCGGGATTGCGGGCGAGCAGGCCCGGCCCAAAGGCCCAGAGCAATGTGGGCTTGACTTTCTCTCGGGTCATCACAGGCAACTACTACGAGGCTGCAGCGATTGAGTCGGCCTGGGGAACGCGGGCCCGGATAAAGTCGACGATGGCCTCGTTGGTCGAGCCGGGCGGGAAGATCCCTTCGATCCCCAATTGCCGCAGCTCGGCGAAGTCTTCCCGGGGAATTGGCCCTCCCGCGATCACTAGCGGGTGGGCGCCCCCGGCGCTGAGCAGCTTCATTACGTCGTGAATCGGACCGATTCGCCCGCCGACGTTGATGCCGAGCACATCCACGTCTTCTTCGATTGTCGCCTTGGCGATCTCCTGAGG
>JAUSEJ010000161.1 GCA_030650265.1 Dehalococcoidia bacterium
AGCGCTTCATGCGCATAATCAGCGGAGTACGCGATATGGTTCTGCGCCCCGGACGTCGCCGACTAGCCCGAATGGCCTGGACGTAGCAGTCGGCATGGCGTCCATCGTCAAGGCACGGCCGATAGGTCGGGCTAGCCTTGCTGTGTGAAGAACACGTCTTCCCTCGTCATTTTACCGCGTGTCAGCCCCGATTAGCACCTCATGTCGGGCACCAATTATCACCACAACTTGCTCTGAAGGATACAGAACAGTCTCAAAACGCCCAAAACCACCCAAATCGATGGTTACTCACGGATTTGGGTGGCTATTCGGCCACCAATTCCAGTTCCCGATCGTAGCCGCGATGGCCGGAACCAGGAGCGCCCGCACGACGAATGTATCGATGAGCACGCCGATAGCCACTGCCGCGCCAACCTGGAAAAGCATCTGTATCGGTGCGCTCATGAGTGCACCGAAAGTCCCAGCCAAGATAAGGCCACAGGCAGTGATAATACCACCTGTCACAGCGGCAGCACGCCGCACGCCCTCCCGCATCGTGCGGCCAACGGATTCCTCCCGCACACGCGACATAAGGAATATGTTGTAGTCGGCTCCTAGGGCCACCAGAAGCACAAAGATCAGGATCGGGACTATGTAGTTGACGCCGGGCTGCCCCAATATGTCTTGGAACAGTATAGTACTCAGGCCAAGGGCCGTGCCGTAGGAAAGCATGACCGATAGTACCAGGTATGCTGGGGCAACGAGACTTCGCAAGAGGATAGCCATCACACCAAAGACGCCTACGACCACTAGAGCCATAACCACGATGAAATCTTCATCCACTAGTCGCTGGATGTCTGCGAACTCTGCCGTAGGACCACCGACGTAGATGGAAGTGTCTTTCAAGCTCGATGCCGCCAGCTCGGTTTTGAGCGCTTCCCGCACACGACTCACGGTGTCGAATGCCGATGTGGAGTAAGGATCGGAGCGGGTGATCATGAAAAAGCGCGCCGTGCGGCGGTCTGACGAATAGAACAAATGAAGGAGGTCTTGCGCCTGAGGGCTACTTTCGAGTAGGCTGTTGGGCAGGAAATAGTCGTTGCCAACTGAATCCATAGAACCGGCCAAGCCATTCAGACCTGACAGTAAAGTAGTTAACAGCCCCAGAAGGCGGTCGCGTTCAGCTTTACCCTCGAGAGAGAGTCCGCCAGCCGGGAAGAAATAGGCGTCAGAACGGCCGGCAAATAAAGTCGCCAGTGCTTTGAGATCCTCACTGAACTGCGATATTGCCCTCGTCATATCCGCTTGTTGGGCTGCGGCTTGAGGTCCCGTTCCCGCACCTCTTGGTAGAAGCCTAGCAGCCTCGCTGGCTTCTACCAGTTGTTGGGCCTTGGCTACCGCATCGTTGTAAGTGGGCTCCTGCTTCAACTCAGGGTAATCCTGGCCTAGCTGTGCTAGATAAGCGGCGAGGACTGAGGGATCTCCGCTGGTGTCTGCCGGATTGGCTGCAGGACTGACTGGCGCCCCGCCAATCCCATCCAGTTGTGAAGCAAGCGCCAGTAACTGATAGTCGACTCGAGCGTTACGACGAGCATCGTCCATGTAAGACCTGAGTTGGCGCAGCGCCTCTGCCGCCTGCTTGTAGTTGGAGTCGTCTCGAACTTGAGGAAAGGCTTCGGCCAGGTCTGCGAGGTAGCGGTCTACGCTATCCAGCCCTTTTTCCGGCTGCGCAGCCAGAAGCTCCTTAGGGCTGACGTTGGCATTCATCCTACCGGCAAGCCCATCGGAGAGTTGCCGCAGTTGGCCAGATGCTTTGAGTTCGGCCGGCGTTTGTCCATTTCCCTCGGGTGAGGTTATGGCTTGCACCTTTTGGACTCCCTCCACGCGACGCAATGTCTCACTTACTCTAGCAATTGCGGCGAGAGACCCCGGATCGCTCAGGTCTCGCTTACTGTCAATGAGAATGCTGACGGGCATCATCTGGCCCTTATCGAAATGCTTCTCGATTACCTTGAAGCCGCGGACCGAATCGGTCTGTTCGGGCAACTGAGCCAACAAGTCGAAACTTCGTGCCGAGCCAGGCAGGAACATGTAAGGGACTAACAGCAAGGCTATGATAGCCACGGCTACCGGCAATGGATGTCGCGTAACGGCATCTGCGACCCGCTGCCAGAATGTTATCGCCCCACGCGAGCGCACCACTTCAGGGAAAGGCCAGAACGCGTATCGCCCGAAAAGGGAAAGGAGCGCCGGGGTGAGGGTCAAAGCGATGACAAGGGTTATGAACACAGTCAACCCCAGCGCGGGCCCGATGGTCTTGGTGAGTTCGAAGCGGGCCACGGCGAGGCAGGAGAGACCTAATATTACCGTCGCTGCGCTGGCGGCGATGACAGGGCCGATCTTGTCGATGGTAGCAACGGCGGCGTCATGCCGGTTCAGTCGGGCCAATTCTTCTCTAAAGCGGGACACAATGAATAAGCTGTAATCAGTGCCTACGCCGAACACCAAGACTACGATGAAAGAGTCCAGAAGGGACGATATTCGGATGCCCGACTGAGCCAAATAACCCAGAGTGCCACGTGAGACTAAGAAAGCGAGGCCGATAGTGATGAGCGGCACGAGCGAGGCCACGGGAGAACGATAAACTGCAAGTAGAACGAGCAGTACCAAAACTAGGGTGATGACGGTTGTACGGTCAGCGCCTTGAATGAGGGCCTTGATCAGGTCGGCGCCTATGCCGGCCTGGCCGGTTACGTATGTCTCTGGTCCTCCCTGAGTGTTCCCTAGATGGTCGCGAATAGCCTCAACTGTGGCATTACTCGAGGTCTGAAACGGCGCCACCTTTAGGTTGACTTGCATCATCATCGCCGTGTTGTCGGCGCTGATCAGAAGCTGGCGCATTTCGGGCTGATCGAAGATCGATACGACTTTCTCAACTTCCTCTGGCGCTGATTTGGAAAGCAGCCATTGGTGCACTTCCCTAGCATAGGCAATGTCCCGGTCCGATAGCCCTCCAGGGTTGTAGAATACTATCACGCTGCTGCCAGCAGCCGCCTCGTTTGGGAACTTGCTGGCAATCAAGTCCCTAGCGCGTATGGACTCGGTACCCATAGGGAGGAAACTGGTTTCATCGGACGTGCCGACCTTGGTTAGAGACGGCGCGTACAGCGCCATGTAGGCTCCGACAACTACCCAGGCTACGGTCACCCACACGCGATAGTTGATTACATAGCCACCCAACTTCTTGAACATTCGCTGGTCATCCTCCATTAATAAATTGCTCGCCTAAGCGCATGGCCATAGGTCCTCTCCTCAGGCAAGAAGATTCATAGCTTATAGTCGCCCGGATCGTAGTATGCTAAGCACCAGCGTGGCGCCGAGCGCTAGCGTAGCCAATAACCCGCCGACGGCCAATAGGGGCATCCCCCAAAGAGTTGGGCCGGCTTCCGCCTGAAAAAGCAGGGCCGTCCCTATAAACCCAGTCGCCATAACGATAGACAGGGAGAGTCTGTTGACCAGCGTCTCGCGCCGGAACCAGACTTCTTCTTGCGAGGGCGACTGAGCACTTTGGCTAAACTCACCGCGCTCAAGCATCTCCATTAGGTTTGTTACATGTCGAGGCAGCTTTAGAGCTAGTTCGGTTGTTTCGATAATAGCCGAAGCCACAGAAGTTAGCCCTTGCGCCGAGAGTCGCCGTACTAGAAGCTCCCGTCCGAAGGGTTCTGCCACGTCTATGATGGAGAGCTTCGGATCGAGCCGAGCAACTATCCCCTCTACTGTAATGAGCGACTTGACCAGTAGCATCAGATCAGACGGCACCTGGAGGTGATGTTTGCGGAGGAGGCGAATCGCTTGGTTAATGACCTCGTCGAAGGGTACCTCCCGCATGGGAAAGCGGTAGTAGCGGCGTAGTAGTCGTGCCAGATCGCGTTGCAACTCCCGAGCATCGACACGTGTGCGGGAGGTACTGATCGCGAGGATGACGTGGACCATACCTTTGAAATCGCGACCAATTAGAGAGGTGGTCAGCTTTACCAAGTGGGCTCGTAATTCGTCATCCAACTCCCCAACCATGCCGAAGTCCATAAAGGCAATCCTGCCGCAATTGTCCACGAGCACGTTCCCGGGATGCGGGTCGCCGTGGAAAAACCCATCTATCAGCATTTGTCCAAGAATGACGTGAGTAAAGGTCCGAGCAACTATTGCGCGGTCGATGCCCATGGCTTCGAGGGCGGCGACGTCGGCTATCTTGACCCCGCTAACGCGTTCCATCGTAATTACTCGGCGGGCTGTGTAATTCCAATAGACCCGGGGAATGCGTACCGCTTGCTCATTCCTGAGGTTGCCCTGAAACAAATCTGCGTTGCGTCCTTCCAACCTGAAGTCGAGCTCATCGCGTAGATTGCTACCTAGTTCCTCGACGAGGTCGACCAGCCCCCACAAGCGCGCCCATTCCGCTCGGCGCTCAAGCCTGGATGCCATATTCGCCAGAATGGCCAAGTCGACCTCGATCTGTCCTTCTATTCCGGGCCGCTGCACCTTGACTACTACTTCTTCTCCAGAGTTAAGGCGGGCTTGGTGAACTTGGGCGAGGGAGGCGGCGGCAAAGGGTGCTGCCTCGAAGGCCGCGAATAGCTCCTCTACTGGTTGGCCTAGCTCTGCCTCTATCTGGGTGCGCACCTGCTCGCACGGGAACGCCGGAAGATCGTCCTGCAACGACTCGAGCTCCCGTATGAACTCTTCGGGCAGAAGATCAAGTCGTGTGGAGAGAAACTGCCCCAGTTTTATGGCCGTGGGGCCAAGGTCTTCGATGGCCCGTCTAAGTCTCTGGGGAACGGAAAGCGCGGACCTACTTTCTGGTGTGAGCCCGGCAAGGCGCCGAATCACAGTGGATGTCAGAGTTCGCACTCCACTCTGGTCTAAAATGTAGCCAAAGCCGTGCCGCGCAAGTATGTTGGCTATCTCACCGTAGCGTTCAGCACGCCGGTAAGCTGCAGAAACAGGCCACAGCACCCCCACAATTTGTCCTTCCGTCAGCAAGGTCCGCGCTGGTTTAGCCGTAAGGCGGCCCCGTATTGCCAAATGGAGCAAGGAATCTACGTCTGCTAGTTTCGCTCCACCCGCGCTACAGCTTCGTCGACGAGACTACCCCCGGCGAGAAGCAGTTCACACGTTGCCGCCCGAAGGTTTTGTCGCGTCTCCCGCGGTATTAGGCGTTCAGGCACCCTAACGATTAGATCGTGGACCTTCGAACGCCGCGAGATGTGCTTGCCGGCACCGGTAACCCTTTCACTACTCATTTGCCGTCACCTCCACAATACTCCAACTGTTCATAAAAACCAGAAAATTCATAAAAACCAAAGTAATAGGCAAAAAAGAAACTCTAGCGTCCTTCGGCTTTCACCGCTGAGCTCCTGTGTTGCGGCTTCATAGCGTCGCACGTATTCAGGCAGATTGACTCCAATTCATGCATATTCAAAGCGATCAATTCGCCCTTCTCGGGCGGCCTCGCCAATGCAGCCAATTCCTTAACGCGTCAACGCTAATGCATCCGAGTACAGAAACAACCGAAACGCTAGTTCCTTCAAACTCTCTGAAAGGGTCCCGTATTTCGCATGCTGTGAATTGAGACCCTCGATGCCTGGAACATAACAGATTAGCCCGTGCGACATTCGAACTATTCTGTATAAGGACTCCTCGCTCCCCACTGGACTATGCTGGCGCCCCACGAAAGTCCGGCGCCAAAAGCGACGATGGCTACTTTGTTGCCATCCTTCAGCATGCCCCGGTCAACGGCATCACACAGTGCGATCGGAATCGAGGCCGACGAGGTATTACCATACACATCCAGGTTTGTCAACAACCTTTCCGTGGGAATGCCAAGGGTCTTGGCGATGGTGCTAATGATGCGATCGTTCGCCTGATGAAAGACAAAGAGATCAATGTCTTTCAGCCCAAGCCCGCTATCTCTGACCAATGATGTGGTGACGGCACAGACAACCTTGACTGCGAACTTGAACACTTCGCGACCGTTCATTTCCAGATAGGGCCGCTCCTTCTTCGGTCTAGCGCCTACAGCGCCGAAGAAACTATGAGCGAACACGTGCTCAGCCCCCGATCCGTCGCTTCCGAGAACGAAGCTTAGCGGACCGCTCGGAACTTCACTGGACTGGAGAACCACGGCGCCGGCGCCATCGCCAAACAGAATGCAGGTGTTGCGATCGGTCCAATCCAATACCCTAGAGTAGACGTCCGAGCCAATGATCAGCACGTTGCGATATACGCCTGAGGAAATGAATTGGCTTCCGGTGGCAAGGGCGCAGATGAATCCATTGCAGGCGGCGTTCACGTCAAATGCCCCGGCCCGGTTGGCGCTGATAGCGTGCTGCACCAAAGAGGCGCAGGCGGGGAAGATCATGTCGCCGGTCGAAGTGGACACTATTATCAAGTCCAGGTCGTCAGGAAGAACCTCGGCCATCTCGAGGGCCAAGAGCGAAGCTTGCGTTGCCATTGTGGAAGCGGACTCATTGTCAGCAGCGATCCGTCGCTCACCTATGCCGGTGCGGCTTCGAATCCAATCATCGGATGTGTTAATCACTTTCTCAAGATCATGGTTTGTCATGATCTTCTCCGGAAGGTACTTACCCCAACCGGTGATTCTGGCATAGGTGCGCAATTCCAGATCCTTTCAATCGTCAACTCAGGAAACTTGTTTAAACTCCATCAGGAATTGGTCAGTCCGTGCTAATTCGCCACTTCTTTCGACAATACCTACCATTCTTCACGGCCATTCGGATCTGATATTATTGAAAACCTTCATGGCTTCGGCCATGCCTACGACTTACCCTTCTTCGATGGTTCGGTTAGGCGAGGCCGTCGAGGCATGGGCGCTGAAAGGGCATCGCCCAATCGCCAGACAAGAAAACGGACTAGTTCTGAGCGCTGAGGATTCGGGGGCCGATCCGCGCCTCTGCGAGTTGGCCAAGGATTGCAGCCCCTAGTGTGAGTGGCACCACTTTCCAATCAACACCGAGCGCATTCAACTCATAATCATGCCCGTCTAGTCCCTGAACTGAGCTTCGCTATCATTTCATTTACGGTTCTCATGACCCCTGATCCCCGATCTCGTCCAAGCGTTCCAGCACCAACTTATTGGTCGGGATTTCCCACTGTTGAGTTCCCAGGTAGACATAGCGTACAATGCCTTCGCGGTCGATAATATACAGGCCTGGGCGCTGGCCAAGCGACCACAAGCGGCTCAGCACGTGGTACAACCTGTATACGGCCCGATGCGGATCGGCCAGGCAAGGGAAAGGCATTTGGTGCTTGGTGCAATACTCTCTAGTTCGCTCCAAGCTCTCTGGGGCAATGGCGATGACCTCCGCCCCTTTTTCCTGAAACTCAGCGTAATCGTCTCGCAACTGCGAGAGGTGCCGTCGGCAGAAGGGTCACGCGAACCCTCTCAAGAACACGAGCACAACGTTTTTCGACCCACAGTAGTCACTCAGGCTGACCTTACCGCCAGCGGCGGCATCCAGAGTAAAGTCCGACGCTCTTGTTCCTGGTGGGACAACTATACTTTCTTCAGACATTGGTTATCCTCCGATTCTCATCGTGTTAGTCGATGAAACTAGCAAAATCCTTAGCGGCCTCAGACAATCTTCCCTCAACGGGCGCCTTTCGGCCCTTTGGTCTGAATGGTCCTATCACCTGCCGAAGCACCAGCGGCTTGTTCTGCCATGCAGCACATTGTATTTTCTCAGGGTGTCGGCACCTCCACAATACTCCAACCGTTCATAAAAAACCAGCAAATTCATAAAAACCAAAGTAATAGGCAAAAAAGGAACTCTAGCGTCCTTCGGCTTGCAGCGCTGCAACCGTCTCCCCCACAAAGTCGCGCAGGGCCTGCATCTTTTCACCGCTGAGCTCCTGTACTGCGGCTTCATAGCGTCGCACGTATTCAGGCAGATTGGCTCGAATTCGCCCGCTAACATCGTGCGAGGCTGAAAGGCCGAAGGCAAGACCGGCAAGCATACTCATTCCCAGCTTGCTAACAGTGTTGTCAAGTAGCATCACCAGAGGGCTGCGAGGTCCAAACTTCTGCTTCGCTTCCCGTAAAGTTAGAAGAAGTGCGGTAAGCACCTCGCCGGTATAGGCCAAGGGCGACCGGGTCTGCGGCATATGCGCGAGGATTTCACGTAAGAGTTCATCGTAGTTGGTTCCCTTTTCGCGAAGAGCGGTTAGCACCCTCGCTTTCACGTCCTCCCACTCGTTGTCGAATACCGCATCGGCTGCCAACCTAGCAAACAATTCGTGGGCTAGAGGTGTAGGGGCGAAAAGAATGTTGGCCCGCCCCGGCCCAGGCGCTCGCTGCTGCAGGGAGTACTCGGCACGTAACATCCCTTTACGCTCCAGAACACGCAGCATGTCATAGGCCGAGGCGACGCCCACGCCGAGAGTCTTAGCTACCTCCGAATAGTGAAGTGGCTTAGATGCCTCGGCATAGAGGTCAAGTAGATTACTCAGAAAGGCCTTCTGGCGCATTGTCAGCCACATCGAGAATTCTCCACTATTGAATCAGAATACCGATTTCACCAAAGAAACCAAATATCTGTCCGCAGTATAACGCCGCTTCGCCAACATGTCAAGAGATTGTTCTCGCTTGCCCGGGATGCCAGGAGTTCGGGAGCGGAGGAGGGAAATAGAAAAGGGTCGGGGGTATACCCCCGACCCTTTTCTCGTAATGCTGGTCGCTTATTTGGTGAGTGTCATATTCTCGTAGGAGTAGCCCAGTCCCAGCATGCCCTGGGTGGGGACGAAGTTGCCAACCCTTGAGCTAACGGCGTAGAGGGTGTCTACGTCGAGAAAGGCCGGGGTGGTATACTCGTCATGGCACATCAGGACAGCCTGCGCCGCCGTCTTGGTACGATCGGCAACGTTGAACGTCTGGGGAACCTTGTCGATTAGTTCTCCAAGCTGGGTATTGGCATTGTTCTTTACTGTGCCCTTCGTCGGATGGCAGGGCGTGTAGAATCTCTCAAAGTTGAAGATGGCGCCACCGCTGGAATAGACCCAGACCTTGTTGAAGACTTCCGGCTGCATTACGGTCTGGAACTTGGCGAGAATAGCCGTGCGATCTCCAGCGATCAAGTCAGAATTGATGCCGACTTTCTTCCAGTAGCCGACGAGAGCCTGGGTGATGGTGCTGATGTCGCCGCCGCCGCCGACGTCGTAGGTCGACGTGCTAAAGCCGCTGCCATAGCCGGCATCGGCGATTAGCTTCTTCGCCCCCTCCGGGTCAAACGGATCCGGCTTCATGGTGTTGGGATCAAAGAAGTAGGCCGTCTTAGGCACAAACATCAGATAGCCCGGCTGAGCGTAGCCCTGGTATACCTTGTCGGCCAACTCTTTCCGGTCCACTGCTATGGACATTGCCTTGCGCACTCTCACGTCGCCCATGGGAGACGACTTCGGGTTCTTCACGTCATAGAGTGGCCAGGAAAAGACCTGACCGCCGCCGTAGTGGCCCACAATTTTGATGCCAGCGGCCTTGAGACCGGCCACCGAATCAGGGGAGACCACGGCGATGTCGAGTTCGCCGGTCTTCAGCATGGAGACCTTGGTTTGCTCTTCCTTGATGTTTGTGATGGTGACGTTTTTGATAGCGGGAACCTTACGCCAGTGGGTATCCAAGGCCTCGAGTTCCAACTTGGTGCTGGGCGACAGACTCAGAACCTTGTAGGGACCGCTGCCCACGAGGGTGCGGGAGAACTTGTCCCAACCCAACGATTCGGCTGCCTTTTGAGGGACAACTGCATCGGCGCCCGAGAAGTTCTCGAAGCCCACGAGCAGTTCGAACTGGGGAGCCTTGAAGTTAAGCACGATCGTGTAGGGGTCTTTGACTTCGACCTTCTCGATCGAGTTTTTCCACACGATCGCATCGCTGGTGGCGCCAGGCTCAAACATGGCTTCCCACGTGTACTTGACGTCGGTTGCCGTAAGATCGCTCCCGTCCTGGAACTTGATGCCCTTCTTCAGGTAGAAGGTGTGTGTCTTGCCGTCGGGAGCGATCTCCCATTTCTCCGCCAGGCCCGGTTTCGGCTTGCCGTCCGGTGAAGGAATAATCAGGGAATCGAAGGCGGGAGCGCCAATGGCCTGGAAGGTATTGCCGTAGTTGAATCCTTTGCCGGCGCTCATCATGATATCGCCATTGTGAAAGTCCACGGCGACATTGATTTTGCCGCTCGGCTTTGTCGGTGTTGGCGAACCGGCGGGAGCCCCTGGCGTGGAACCGGATGGTACTGCCGTCGTGGAACCGGTTGGGGGCGATGTCGTATCGTTGCACGCCGCCACCAGGAAGAGCACTACAACCATCATGGTTGTCAACGCCAGACCGCGCAGAACAGAATGACTTGTCATTAACCACCTCCATGTAGTAATTGTTTGCCACCAATGGAAGAAACCGGGCCTCATTGCCCGCGCATCCCCGTCGATGTCCGCCAAAGTCAGGAGAATCGCCTGGTCCACATCGACCGATAGACGATGGGCACAACCTGCGGAAATCGTCTTTGACTCCTCGGTTGAACCATCGAACGTTGGGAAAACATAACGCTCAAGGCAGCGCTTGTACTCCCAAAGTGTTGCTATGATACACGTGGCGACCGCGTGTGTCAATATCCACGAGCAACGCAAGGGGTGACAGAAACCCTATTGCCATCCCCCTGCTGCATTCTACTGGGCGCCTGCCGTGGGTGCCTTGGCAGTCGGCGCTACCGATTCGACGAAATGCTTTATCCAATTCACCTTTTCGGGAACGACATCGGACATCCAATTTCCCCAGTTGCCGGCCTTTTCAATTATGCCGATCTCGCCGGTGTATACCGAGGTCGAGCAGCAAAGGCCGCAGTACATGAGCTTGTTCATCTTCTCGTAGAAGTCGTTCTTCACCATGGCTTCGTGATGGGCTGTGAAGACGTCCATGAAATACTCGGTCGGTGGAAGCTTCTCGCGGTTGGAAGGATTCTCACCATAGACCGAGCCCGCCGGCAAGCCCAGATAGCCAACAGAGGAGAGGGCGCCGACCCCGATGGCCCATTTGACCGCCTCGATGTGCGTGTCACGGGCTTCTTGCCAGGTCTTATGCCCGTTCTCGGGAATCATGGTAAGTCCACCAATTGTCTTACAGGCGACATTGCCCACGCCAAAGATATCCACGGCATCTTGAACGGATTCTAGCCAGGCATCGTAGGAGGCATGCTTGACCTTCCCCGGAAGAACTTCCCCGAAAAGGTCGCGATCCCAGACTTCCAACTGGATGGTGATGCAATCCAGGCCGACGTCCTTCAGCCGCTGCATGCCCTTCCTCGGCATTGACTCGGTGTGGACCGTGAAGGTTGGTTTGTAAGGAAGAGCCGTCGCAACCTTCCCCACGAAGTTGGCGTGGATTTTCTCCTCCTGCTCGGCGCTGGCGAATCCGCCTAGCTCGAAACGGCCCTCGACGAAGTGGACCTCCGAGCCGCGAATCTTGTAAGCCTCGACCACGTCCTCTAAGCTCTCCGTCACCGGACGCCCGAGTCCGATGGATCGGGCGTCCTCCTGTCCAGTGTTGAAGTTGCAGAACTTGCACTGAACTC
>JAUSEJ010000154.1 GCA_030650265.1 Dehalococcoidia bacterium
GGTGGCCGATTTGCTCCGAAACAGTGGCCTACTTTACTCCGAAAGGCCGGCCGGTTTGCTCCGAAAGCCTGGCTCTTTTACTCCGAAAAACGCAGGTTTCTCGATACGCCAGACGTCGCCCTGGTCGCGAGCCCCGCACCAACTGTGCTTGGCCCCTTCCCTCCAGCCGTAGAGGATGGGTTCGTACTGGCGCTGGTAATCGGAGCGGCCCATAGTGAAGGTGTTCTTGGCCCAGATGATGAAAGTCGACCAGTGCCCTCCCGCCGAGACGAAGGCCTTTTGTAAAGTATGGAGCTCGGAGGATGACATGCAGATATAGACCGCGCCATCGGTGAATTCGAGGATATTCCGGCAGGCTTTCTCCAGGAAAGGCTCGAAGGCGGTGCCAAGGTTGTCGTTGGCGACGGTCCGCTTGCCTTTTTGGGGCGCTCCGCCGTGATTGCCGTAGTCGACGTTGTAGGGCGGGTCGGTAAAGGCCATCGCTGCCGGGGATTGGCCTACGAGGCGCTGTACGGTCTCACTGGCGGTCGAATCCGCGCAGAGCAGGCGATGTTCCCCCAGGAGCCACAAGTCGCCGGGTTTGGTGATTGGACTGGCCTTGACCTGCTCCATGGCGACATCGAGGTCGAAGTTCTCCGGGCGCTCCCGCTTCTCTCTGGCATCAAGGCTTTTCAAAAGAGTCTTTAGTTCATCCTCGGCAAAACCGGATAAGGTGAGATCAACGTTTGGAACTTCATTCAATTCGCTTAGTAGTCTTGCCAGGAGTTCCTGGTCGAAAGAGCCAGCGATCTTGTTCAGGGCGATATTCAGGAGCCTTGCCTGTTCTTGCGACAGGTCCGCAAAAACTACCGGCACCGTTTTATATCCGAGACGCCGTGCTGCCAGCAACCGCTGGTGCCCTCCGATTACAGTCTTGTCCTCTCGCCGGGCGATTATGGGATCGATAAGGCCGAATTCCCGGATGCTGCGGGTGAGGGCTTCCAGTTCCTGGTCGCTGATGCGGCGAGGGTTAGCCGGGTCAGGATGAAGATCATCAATGGGTACTTGCTCAATTTGGATTTGTTGCGCTGTCTTCAATTTTTTCGCTCCCTGTTCACAATGTCCTCAT
>JAUSEJ010000176.1 GCA_030650265.1 Dehalococcoidia bacterium
CCTTCTGCTCCTTTTGGTATTCCACATATGAGTAGACTACCGTGTAGGCCGCCACCAATACCACTGGGATGAGAATGAACCAGATGGCATGTCTGGGAAACGCCGCTCCTACAAGGGCAACTGCGCCGGCGACCTTGAACAGCTTGCTCCCGAGTTTGTGCGTTTTGTCCCAAACCCGGTCGCTGCTGAGCGTCCAGGGAGTTCTAATGCCAATGAAATAGTTCCGCCTGGCATGCTCCATCAAGATGCCCATGTAGTAATAGAGTAGTCCGAGACCGATGGGCAGGACTATGTTCGGGCTCACTTCGACGCCGAGATTCCACAACACGGTTTGAAAGTAAACGCAGAGCATGAAGAGGGAAAGGACGACGATGAATCCGTCATAGTAGTTCCGAAATTGCTCGATATTGGCCTTCAACGGATCTATCCTCGGTATGGCAATGAACAGCAGGACGAGGCCTGCCATGATGACCGGCACCAGAAACAGACCCCACAGCCTCTCCATATGACCGTTGACTTCGCCGCTGGCATTCCAATGTGTCGCCATGCTTTCGGGCATTTGGGGATAGAAGTAGACGCCGACGATAATCGACAGCGCCACTATCCCCAACGTGGCCATCTCGCTTTTCCTAAGGTTCACGCCTCCGCCTCCAAGTGGTCACTGTATACATGCATGGCATCCCGCATAAACATGGCCAGTCCTGGCTTCACCTTGTCGTAGAAAGCCGTGAACCGGCTGTCGCCGACGTAACCATCTCCAAGTCCACGAAAGATGTCCGGCGTCATCGTATAGTAGCGATCGTTGATCAGCCGGTACCATTTTCCAATCCACTTCTGGACCTCCGGGTCGCCAGGGTCGCTCCCCATCAGAGAGGCCATAGCCTGGTTGATTTCGTTCGACTCTACCCCGATTACCGCCCAATCCGCTTTCAGGTACCTGGACGTGCGCCGGATTGACTCATCGACCTTCTTGTTTCCCCACCGTTCTCGCACTTCTTTTCGATACTCTTCCTCCTTCGCCGCGTCGAACCCCTCGAACATCGAGCCCTTATCCATCTCAGTACCCCTTTCAATCGCTTCAATCGTGCTGTCCACGGAGCTTATTAGTCTTGCCAGCCTATTTTGCTTTTCGAGCAGAAGCTGCTTGTGGGCCACGAGCGCCTCCCTCCGATCAAAGCCGGGGCAGTCGAGAATGTCCTTGATATCGTGGAGACCGAAGTCCAGTTCTCGAAAGAAGAGGACCTGCTGCAACCCCTCCAATTCCGCCTCCGAATACAGCCGATAGCCTGAACAGCTTACGGCGGCAGGCTTGAGCAAGCCAATGTGATCGTAATGATGCAACGTGCGAACGCTGACGCCAGCCATATCTGCAACCGTCTTCACCGTGAAGGCCATGTCTCACCTCTCACGATAGTTATACACTATGACGTAGCGTCATGGTCAAGACCCTGAGGAGCATTATTGGTGAGTTGATCAAAACTTGCTTGACGCCTTTTCGGGCATGCCTTATACTGCCGCTAAGGTTGTCTGGAACTCTCCCTACACGGCGTTCAATCGATTCGTGATTGTAATCAAATCGAGGAGGAGAATATGGCTGAGATCACAGGAGGCGAGGCTCTGATCAGGGCTCTTAAGGCTGAAGGCGTAGAGGTTGTCTTCGGTCTCCCTGGCGTTCACGCTCTTCCCATCTACGACGCTCTATATCACCACCCGGAGATTCGCCACATCGCCGTCAGACACGAGCAGGCCGCCGCCTTCATGGCGGACGGATATTCGAGAACGACTGGCAAGCCGGGCGTGTGTATTACTACAACGGGTCCGGGAGCGGCCAATACCACCGCCGCCATGGGCACCGCCTACAACGACTCGATTCCCATTCTCAATATCATGACTCAGGTCGAGACTTATCTTGTGGACAAAGGCAAGGGAGCCGTTCACGAAACCAAGGATCAGTTGGGTATGTTCAGGGCCTGTACGCGCTGGAACAGGCGTGTGGATACCAACGAGGACGTTCCCTACGCCATCCACGAGGCCTTTCGCCAGATGCTCTCCGGTCACCCCGGGCCCACAGCCATCGAGTTTTGCACCGATATTCTGGCGAAGCCGGTCGACGTCGAACAATACAGATTCGAGGAGGTCACCCACCCGCGGCAGAAGGCCAACGATCTAAGGGTTCGGCAAGCCGTGGAGATGTTGAGCAAGGCTAAGTCGCCCGTCCTCTGGGTTGGCGATGGAGCGGCAGCGTCGGGAGCGTCTGAACAGGTGCGTCGTCTCGCCGAACTGCTGAAGGCTCCCGTGCTGACCAGTCTGAGAGGCAATGGCATTATCCCGGAGGACCATCCCCTCTACGTCGGCTCCCGCCCCAACGAGCCGTTGGTGCGTAGTCTCCTCGCCGACGCCGACTTGATGCTGGCAATAGGCAGCTCTTTTGGCTGGCGCTCAACCTTCAATTGGCGAGTCAAGCTACCGCAACCGCTCATTCAGATCGATATCGACGAGAGAGAAATCGGCAAGAACTATCCCGCCGCCATCGGCCTCGTCGGCGATGCCCGGGCCACGCTGGAGCAGATCCTCGAAGGCCTCGGCGATTACAGATCAGATGGACCATCCCCCGAAGATCGCGTTACCGAGATCATCAAGCAATCCGACGTGTGGGCCCGTAAACAGAATCCGCTAATGGCCAGGATGATGAGAGAACTCAGAGAAGTACTTCCCAAGAACGCGATCGTCGTCTGTGACGCCACTAAGCCTGCCAATTGGGTGCACCGGTGCTTCCCCCTCTATGAACCTCGCAGTTGTCACCGACCCGTTGGCTATTCGACCCTGGGCTATGGCTTCCCGGCGGCCCTTGGCGCCAAGGTCGCCGCGCCCGATCGCAAAGTAGTCGCCATCTGCGGCGATGGCGGCTTTCAGTACTGCAATCAAGAACTAGCCACGGCCCTGCAATACGGCATCGACGTCACCGTTCTCGTCTTCAACGACAAACGCTGGGGTACATTAAGGGACCTCCAGGACAGCGGCTACGGCGGCCGTCGCTTCGAAGTCGAACTGCTTAACCCCGATTTCGTCAAGCTGGCCGAGGCGTATGGAGCCGTGGGCCTGCGAGTGACCGATGCCAAAAACTACAAATCGGTTCTCGAACAGGCTCTGTCGAACAACAAGGTGACCGTCGTCGATCT
>JAUSEJ010000182.1 GCA_030650265.1 Dehalococcoidia bacterium
GGTGGTAAGTCCAGTTCAATCGCCGTGATGTCGCGCTCCCGCTCTTCCTGCTCTTTCAGCCCGACGTACTCAGCCATGACTTCCCAGTAGAGCTTCTGCGACTTCGCATCGTCGGGATGTGCCGCCAGATATTCCTCGCCCCGTGTAATTCTCGTCTCCAGCATCGCCATTCTTTCCATTTCTCCCCTTTCCTCCAACAAGTCGAATCCAACAATTTACCAGGTTTCGCATCTTAAGTCCCGCCATATCCGGCCTATTTCCTCAACTCCAACTCCAACTTCCCTAGTATATCTACTGTTGTACATCCACATAGATAGTATTTTCAATACAATACTATCTATGATGTTGGAGTTGTTGGAGTTCAGTTTGTTGGAGTTCGTTTTATTCCCCATAAATCGGCTTTCCCGATCTTTGCCACCTTCTCCACCTGCCGCGCCTCTGCCATCCGGCCTAGAGTTGTTCCAATAGTTTTCTCTGCTATGCCTAGTTGATCAGCCAGTTGCTTTATGGTCAGGTCGCTGTATCTCAGCCGGTCAGCAATGCGAAGGGCGTGCTTTGCATCGTCGGCTGGCGTCTGAATCGGCCTCTCTTCCGTTACGTATTGCGCCATCCCCAGCTCGAACTTTAATGCCAGCGCCACAGGTGGAAACAGAACGCCGTCATCGTTGCGTTTCGTGTTGAATAGCCCCATCCTCAACATTCCGCTTTCGCTGTTGTCGGCCTTGCGCAGTTCGTACTCCATTCGTGCCAGGTTCGTTTTGAAGATGCCACCGTAGGGGTTGCGCTTTCCGCCCTCTTTCGCCCCATTCTTGCTTACGTGGTCCACAAGTAGGACACTGACATTAAGCGCCCTCAGCGCCGTATGCAGCCGGAGAATGGCATCGTTTGCATCCCCCCCGTTTTCTCGTGTGCCGGCCATAGCCATCTCTACCGAGTCCACGATTACGAGTATGATGTTCTTCTCTTGACAGCGCTTCAACACTTCCTCTAACTGCTCGGCCATCGGCAGGGTGCACCGTCGATAGCCGATATTGGGGAGCGCCATTTCGTCCACAGCTCTTGCCAATGTCCTTGCCCGCCGTGTGATTCTCAGGTTGTTTGTCTCCCAGTCCAGATATAAAACATTGCCCTGTTGAACGGGAGAGAAGCCGGGGACCATCTGGACATTGACATGAACTGATATTGCTAGCGCCAAGGCCAACATTGACTTGCCGCTGCCGCCCTCCCCGAAGATCGTAGTCGTCTCGCCACGCGGTATGAAGTTCTCTATCAGCCAGGGCGAGTGTGCCTCTTGGGGCAGGTCGCACAACTCCATGAATGGCTGTCCCTCCCGTTCCAGCGTCGCCACCTTGTCGCAGATATCTTCAAGCACATCGTCCCAGTCCATAACGTCCGCCCTCTTTGTGAGGTGCCTGGCGAGGGTGCTTCTGGCCGAGGTGCTCGATAGATTCAGGCTGGCCCAGTGGATTTTATGCGGTATGCTAGGTATGTTTGCCGTGATTCTGATTTCGCCCTTGAACTCGGAGGATGATCGCCGGATGTGATTGATTACGATTGAGACGCCCGCTGTAGGATAGTCGAACCGGTAGCCGAGGCCCTCCTTCCGCATCTCAGCCCGTGGCGCCACCGGTCCGGCGATAACGTCCAGAGGAGGCGCCTCTGAACTATCCAGATTCTGAGCCATGAATAACGCATCGTCATAAGTCCACGGCCCCCGGTCCGGGTCCTGAACTGATGCCTGTAGGCCACGCCATAGCGCCGCCGCCGTGTCCTCGACGGAGTAGCCTGCACTCAGATAGTTTCTCGCTGCCGCCAGTGCCCGCCGCCGTTGCTCGCCAAGAGGAGCGCCATTCGCCACGAAGTCCAGCGCCGTCTTGCCAAGTTGCATCTTTGCTTCAGTCGCCGGTCCGGCATGTTCACCCCCGCCATTAGGTGGGATGTAGGCGGTCGCCGGTGGCAAAGTGTACGGGTCCAACAAAGCGCCCTCATGGTATTTTGTGAATCGTGGTGCGCCGGGTAGACATGATGGAGAATAATAGATACGTGACTGGTCGCATGTGCCGGGGTCGTTCAGCCCCTTGAAAACGTGCTCGTCAATGCGGGCTTTCAGGTCCGGCCAGTCCCCTGCTGGAACTGGCTTCACGAAGGGGATCACAACCCGAAACTTTGCCTTGTCCGCCGTGTGCGAGAAGGTGCTATGTACCACATGCTCATAGTCCGCCAATGGAGCCTCAATATCGTCGTAGGTACAGCCCCCGTCGAGGTCGCCCACCGCCGCAGTTAGCGCCTCTACTCCGCTATTGCCTCTTGTCGCCGTGCCCTTGTACAAGGCCGGGCTCCAGAGCGGCCCATCTTTCTCGGCCCTCTCCTTATGAGTCATCAGCCGCTCAGCCATCGTCGCCCATGCGCCGCCCCAATATCGCGGCTTATTGTCAAGCTTGTTCAGAAATGTCGAACATTGAAACTTTACCTCAGTAGCCATCACGCCAGCCACCTCGTGACGAGCCTAACCAGTCGCCCGACGATAGTACAGGGGTGACTCGCCCATTCCCGATTATAGACAATCACCTTACCACAGTAGCCGCAAATGGGGTGATAGTCGCCACATTGACACCAGTAGCCTCTAGGATACTTCGCCATAGGTCAACTCCCGTCAATCCGATTATGCCGAGACGTATACTCGCTCGCTGAGGTATGTTTCGATGTCGGCTCGCTTAAAGCGAAAGTCGCCTCTTTCTGTAATGCGAATTGCCGGAAGCAGCCCTTGCTTCACCAGCCGCCTCACCGTGTTATGGTGGACGCCAAGCGCAACCGCGGCCTCTTGGATGTCCATTATGTCCTTCATGTCTGCCCTCCCTGGTTTTGTGTAGCAATTATAGCATAGGTTATGGTACTAATGCAATAGGCAATTATGAGGAAAGTGTTAAATCTATCGCCCTGCAATCGCGCTGAGGAACACCACCAGCAGAATGATTAGCGCCGGTCCTATCACGAGCATCACGAGCATTATCTCAAGGCACCCTTTGCCGTGAGGGTCTGCGCCTGCCACCCGTGCATCTGCGTTCGCTGCCGCCAGATACGCAATATTCGCAATCAGCCCCGGCACCCAGAACACGCAATACAGCACCAT
>JAUSEJ010000206.1 GCA_030650265.1 Dehalococcoidia bacterium
TATTTGCTCTTTCTCTAGCGACCGTGTTAAACCGCATGCTATAATTGGCGCAGTAGAACCGTTGGCACTTTAAGAGAATCGTACGTAGGGAGTAACAGGTCTCGATGAAAGTTATCTTTGTTGAAGATGTACACAATGTCGCTAAGGCAGGCGAGGTGAAAGAGGTAGCCGATGGCTACGCTCGCAACTACCTTATTCCCAAAAAGCTGGCTGTCGTGGCCACCAGCGCGGCGATGAAGAACCTGGAGTCTCATCGACGGGCTATTGCCAACAAGCAGGCCAAGGTCGAAGCCCAGGCAGGTAAGCTTGCCGGAGAGCTGCAGGGAGTAACCCTGAACTTCAAGGCTAAGGTCGGCACCCAGGACCGCCTCTACGGGTCGATCACCAGCGGCGATATCGCTGAGAAGATCAAAGAGGTGAAGGGGCTGGAGATCGACAAGAGGAAGATCGAGCTAGAGGAGCCTATTCGCACCGTCGGCAGCCATGAGGTAGAGGTCCGGCTAGCCAAAGATGCGATAGCCAGGCTGAGTGTAGTTGTCGAGGCAGAATAAACGTGTCTCCTGACCTGGAGAAACTGCCACCCCATGATGTCGCCGCCGAAGAGGCAGTGATTGGTTCCTTGCTGGTTGATGAGGAGGCGATATACCGGGTATCAACCTTTCTCCGGCCGGACGACTTCTACAGGGAGACGAACCGTTGGGCCTATGAGGCCTGTCTGGCTCTTTATGACCGCAATGAGGCCATAAACCAGATTACGCTGGCCCATGAGCTGACATACAGGGACCGGCTGGAGGCTGTTGGTGGCATTGCCTATCTCAGCCATCTGGTCTCGATGGTCCCTACATCCGTCCATGTCGAATATTACGGCCAGATCGTCTACCGCACGTCGATGATGCGTAAGCTCATCGATGCCGCCGGCAAGATAGCGGCGATCGGTTATGAATCTGGCCCCGATGTTGATACCTCCCTGGCCAGGGCTGAGGACATGATCTTCCGATTGCGCCACGGCCAGAGCCCGCGCGATTTTGTCCAT
>JAUSEJ010000208.1 GCA_030650265.1 Dehalococcoidia bacterium
GGTGGGTAAACATCTGAGGCAGATCACTCTGCCTCCCGATTGCCGTTTGGCTCTGGTCATCAACAAGCAGTCCGGTGCCGTCATCCCCACCGGTGACACGGTATTATCTGCTAACGATGAGATTCTGGCAGTTGCAAAGACTGAGGCGATCAATGCGCTGCGCACCGTGATGGCGGGCAAATGAGGCAGAATGTAAGAGAGGATTGTGCATGGCGAAGAAGGTAGCTTACTTTGGTCCGGCCGGTACGTTCACGGAGGAAGCCGCCATGGCCTATGCCGCCGACGCCATGCTAATGCCTTTTCCCACTATCTCAGGCGTGGCGGTAGCGGTCGAGACCGGGATGGCCGACGAAGGTGTAGTGCCGATCGAGAATAGCCTCGAGGGTTCGGTTCCGGCCACTCTCGATCTTCTCATACATGATTCGGTCCTCGTCATTTGTAAGGAGATAGCCCTACCCATCGACCACTATCTGCTAG
Organism: Dehalococcoidia bacterium; assembly: GCA_030650265.1. The sequence continues at coordinate 478 of JAUSEJ010000208.1, forward strand.
CCAGGCCCGGCACGAAAATAGCAGATGTTAAGATGATTCTCTCCCATCCCCAACCCTTGGGTCAGTGCCGGCGATTCATCGAAAGATGTTTCCCTAAAGCGGAGGTTGTCGCGTCACTGAGTACCGCAGCCGCTGTGGCGGAAGCGCTGGCTAGTAGTACGCCGGCAGCCGCTATAGGCACCCGGCGTGCTGCCACGCTTTACGGAGCGGAGATTCTCGCCGGCAGCATACAGGACCAGGCGGCAAATACGACCCGCTTCGTCGTTCTGGCGAAGGCCGACTCAGCGCCCACGGGCTGCGACAAGACTTCTCTCTGTTTTACCGTTGCCGAAGACCGACCGGGGATCTTGTGTGAGATTCTCCACGAGTTTGCCGACCGGCGAATTAATCTCGGCAAAATCGAGTCCCGGCCATCAAAGGAGTCCCTGGGGAAGTATATCTTCCTGATTGATTTAGAGGGTCATAGAACAGATGGTGTTGTGGTCGAGGCGCTCGAGGGAGTTCGCCAGAAAACGGCCCTATTCAAGATCTTCGGATCCTATCCTCGCAATCTTCAGACTGCTCTCCGCCCGTCTACCTGAAGCGGTCAGGCCATCCAACAAGAAGACCGTCAGCTAGCAGCTACAAAGCTACTACCTCCTCCCAGGCAGGGATGAATTTCTGCCATTCATCCTGGTGCTGAAAGTGCTGGTAGAAGACGTAGTAACTGCCGGGACGAGGCTTCTGCGGTTGCCTGTAAAGATGCATGCGGGCCTCGTCCGGCGTGCGGCTCCCTTTGCGATGATTGCAGGTCTTGCAAGCGCTTGTAAGGTTATCCCATGTGTGCTTCCCGCCCCGGTGTCTGGGAATCACGTGGTCTAGAGTCAGGTCCCGCGACTTGATGCCGCAGTATTGGCAGGTGTAGCTATCTCTGACAAAAACCTCGCGGCGCGTGAGCCTTACCTGTGGCCGTGGCCGCTTGATCATGTATACAAGTCGAATGACCGAGGGCACAGCAAGACGACGAGTGGGCGTATGCAGAGATCCACTGCCATGCTCCAGCACCTCCGCCTTTCCGCGATCGAGAAGGACGAATGCCCGGCGAATATTGCAGACGTTGAGGGGTTCATAGTTCTGATTCAGCACTAGTACTGATGTGTTCAGGTTCTGCCTCCATCTGAGGTTACCATTCATGGTGGCGAAGTGATGATCACGATCGGTCCTGGCCGGATCGATGAGACCGCCAAAGCAAAGTGAGCAAGCTTAATTAGCCCCTGGCTGCCAGCGAATCATTCCCAGTTGATGATCCAGACGCACAAACCGGCCAGTCCGATCGTGGCCACGACCAGCGCCGCCATCTGCGTTGGCAGCAGACCGACGTCTTTGGCAGAATAGCCGAGCATCGCGACCATGCCAATGGCGAGGATTAGCCATGCAGTTAACCGGGGATGTCTCTTTACGAAATCTACTACTGTAGTCACACACAGCCTCCGTTGGAAAGTAGCCCCATTTTACAGCTTATTACCTTGCTTTGACAACTCTTCCATGTTTCCCGCTTGATCCAGCAACTGGACCACATGAACAGCCTTCTGTTTCAACCCCGCCAGGTTCAGACTGCCCTGGATTCTCTGAAGACAGGCAGGACAGCTGCTGGCCACATACTCCGCTCCTGTTTCCACGATGCTCTGAACTTTGCGGTCCGAGACTGCGACTGACACGTCCGGATAGAGCGCTTGAAAGAAGCCGGCAGCCCCACAGCAGCGCCCTGCTTCGGCCATCTCTCGATACTCGACGCCCGGCAACCCTCCGAGCAGAGCCCGGGGCTGAGCCGAGACGTTCTGGCCGCGGAGGAGGTGGCAGGGGTCATGGTAGGTGACGGACAATTCGAGAGAGGCAAGGTCTTGCGACCGGAAACCCAGTTCGTCGACAAGATAGGCGGAGATGTCGAACGTGCGGGCGGCCAGTCTCTCTGCCTTAGCCAGCATGCCCGGGTCATCGCGAAAGATCAAGGGATACTCTTTCTTGATCGCTGTACCGCAACTTGCACAGGCGGTGACGACGGCGTCCCCTCCCATCTTTTCGAGAAGCATGATGTTTCGTCTGGCGAGCAATTTAGCGGCTCCGGTATCGCCGGCGACCAGCATCGGTAGGCCACAACACCGGGCAGACTTCGCCAGGGTCACCTCCACGCCGAGCCGATTCAGCACCCGAACGAGGGATTCGCCGATCTCGGGCATGGTGTGTTCGATAAGACAGCCGGCGTAGAATACTACGCGACCGCGCGGATCAGGAACCGTGTTAACGGCGGGCAACCTTCGTCGCAGCGACCGGAAGGTGGAGGGAATGCGGCGGATATCGATGCCTTTCGGTACGAGCCTGTCCGCCAGGGGCAGCTTTAGAACGGTCTTCTGTGCCGCCTGCAACGAAGCGGAGGCCAGGCTCATTCTCCCGTTCGCCGGCAACACCTGATGCAGGGCGATTCTCTTTACCCAGGGAAGTCCCTTCACCGCCGTATAGTGCTCGCGGGCGGCGAGGATGATCTTGTCGATTTGGACGCCGCTAGGGCAGGTGCTTACGCAGGACAGGCAGTACAGGCAGCTCTCGATCCGGCGGACGTATCCGGCAGTGACGGGAAGCTCGCCATCCATCACGGCGCGGATCAGCCGGATTCTCCCGCGCGCCACTTGTGACTCGTCCCTGGTTTCCCTGTAACTAGGACAGGTGGCCTGGCAGAATCCGCATTTGGTGCAGCGAAGCGCTTCGTTTCGGAGTTCGGCAAAATCGAAAACAGGACTCACTTGACCCCACCATTGACGATTTTGCCCGGATTCAGGATACCATTGGGGTCGAAGAGTTGTTTCAGCCTTACTACTAGCGACATCTCTACCGGGCCATATTCAAGAGGCAGATGCTGCCGTTTCGATAAGCCGATGCCATGCTCTCCCGATAGAGTACCACCGAGAGCGAGGGCAGCGCGGCAAATCTCCTCCTCCGCCGCATGAACCTTCGCCAAATCTCCCGTTTTTCGCTCGTCGAAGAGGACGATCGGGTGGAGGTTGCCGTCTCCGGCATGGGCGAGCACTCCTATGCGAATATCGAACTTAGCGGACACCTCGCCGATCCGCGCCACTATTGCCGGCAACTTGCTACGGGGCACTGTAACGTCCTGTAGACTGTAGTTCGGCTCCAGCCTGGCCAGGGCGCCGATCACCGTACGGCGGGCCAGCCAGAGGTCATCGACCTCTTTGCCGGTGGTGGCGTGCCGGATCTCGCGCACTCGATTGGCCTGACAAACCGCCTCAACTTGCAGTACTTGCCGGTCCAGCGACTCCCGGAAGCCGTCGATTTCGATAAGAAGCACGGCGGCGGCATCTTTGGGCAATCCCACGTGAACAAAGTCCTCGGCGCAGGAGATGAGAATGCGGTCCATTAGCTCCAGAGTCGTGGGAATGATGCCCCGGGCAATAATCGCACTCACCGCATTCGAAGCGTCGGCTACCGAGTCGAACACGGCCAGCATGGTCTTCTTGGCTTCGGGGAGTGGCAACACGCGCAGGGTTATCCTCGTGACCACGCCAAGAGTGCCTTCCGAGCCAACAAACAGGCGAGTAAAATCGTAACCGGTGCAGTTCTTCATAACCGACCCGCCGGTGTGGATGATCTCGCCCGTGGGCAAAACGACCTCGAGGCCAAGGACATAGTCCCTCGTTACCCCGTATTTCAGGCAGCGCGGCCCCCCGCTGTTCTCCGCCACATTCCCGCCAAGGGTACAGACGTTCATTGAGGCCGGGTCGGGGGGGTAGAACAAGCCGAGTGGCGCCAGGGCAGCCTGCAATTCGGCGTTGACCACGCCTGGCTCGACGATAACTACCAGGTTATCTCTGTCGATCGCCAAGATTCTGGTCATGCGGCTCAAGCAGAGGATTATTCCGCCATCGAGAGCCAGAGAGCCGCCGCTCAAATTGGTTCCCGCTCCCCGCGGCACCACGGGCAGCTTGTGCTCGTTAGCCAGCTTCAGGATTTCGGCCACCTGCTCTGCGGTCGTGGGAAAGACAACGACGTCAGGCCTGAATTCTGGTAGGGTCGCATCGTAGGAATAGACGAGTAGCTCCTCCCGCGAGGAGATAACCGCGTCCTTGCCCACGGCAGTCTGCAACTGCTGAATAACGGAGCGGGAAATCAAATACTGCCTCAGCCTTCGTTGTTTCGCTGACAGTGTAGCACAAAAGTTGGCTCCGGACAACGCGAGGATCTCCAATGCACAAGAGTTCGCAAACCGGTCGGGTTATGTAGCGCCACATACAATGCAATCCGCCCTCCTCGCATAGCGTAGGTTTGGGTTGATCTGGCATAATTGTTACCACTCATGTGATATAATTGCAGCGTCGGAAGTGCATAGTCATTGCCACCGAAGCTGCAACCGGGTGGAACATCACGAACAATAGTATGGTTCTGTAATCCGCAAAGTGGGTGGAACACGATGATAGTCAACCTGGCCTTCGGGCGATCGGGCCTGGAAATCGCCGTTCCCGACGACGCATCGATTGTGGCGCCGGTATTTCTACCAGGCCTGGAGGATGAGACCGCGGCCATACGCCAATCCTTGCGCCAACCCATCGCCTCCCCTGCTTTGCGGGACCTTCTCGACCCGTCTGCCACGGTCGCGATAGTATTCAGCGACATCACCCGACCGGTGCCAAACCGGCTTCTTCTCCCGCCGATCCTGGTAGAGATCGAGGAGGCTGGCGTGCCAACGTCGAGTGTGACTCTTATCAACGCCTGCGGTATGCACAGACCGAACACGCCCGACGAGCTAGACGCCATGCTCGGGCCAAAGATAACCGCCACTTACCGGATAGTCAACCACGATGCCCGGGATAGCAACCAACTCGCCTACATTGGCAAGAGCAGCTTTGGCCGCGAGGTTTGGGTCAACAAGAATTACCTTCAGGCCAGTGTACGTATTCTCACGGGATTCATCGAACCCCACTTCTTCGCCGGATTCAGCGGCGGCGCCAAGTCTGTCCTGCCTGGCATCGCTGGCAGTCAGACAATCATGCGTAACCATAACGCCGCCATGGTTGGCCACCCTCAGGCGCGGTGGGGAGTGACGGATGAGAACCCTATCTTCTCCGAGTCGCGCCAGGCGGAAGCCATGGCACCGTGTTCCTTTGTCGTGAATGTCGCCCTCAACGAGAGGCGAAGGATCACCGGGGTTTTCGCCGGCGGCTTAAAGGCGGCTCACGATGCCGGCATCGCCTTCGTCCGGAAGACGGCTATGAGGTCGGTTCATAATGAGTTCGATATCGTCGTGACCACCAACAGCGGCTACCCGCTTGATCTCAACCTGTATCAGGCGGTTAAAGGGATGTCGGCTGCCGCCGAGATAGTCCGCCCTGGCGGTGATATTATCATCGCCTCGGAGTGCTCGGAGGGAGTGGGCCACGGCAACTTCGCCGCGATGCTGGGTCTGCGCTCCTCCCCTCGCGAGATGCTGGACCTGATCGAATCGCCGGGGTTTCTGATGTTTGACCAATGGGAAGCCCAAATTCTTGCCAAGATCTTGTTGAAGAGCCGGGTGCACATCTTCGCCACGGGTCTGAGCCAGCAGGAGGCCAGAGCGGCCTTTCTCCAGCCGTGGGATAGTGTGGAGAGAGCCATCCTAACCCTGGCCGGCCAGCACAAAGAGAGAAGCGGCAGGGACCCCCGAATCTGCATTCTGCCCCAGGGCCCTCAGACCGTGCCCTATGTTGCCTACGCGACCGGATGATTGCCGTCAGTCTTTACAGGTGTAGGTGCCACCGCCGGTCGCCCCTACACCTGGTAGCGAGCCATGCCGGAAATTGCCCACAGGACGACAGGAGCGTTCCGACTTTGCGACCGATCCTCAATTCGTGGTAACATCCCTCAAACAGGGCTAGCCGGTCGCGGCCAGCCCTAGCGGTGCGTATGGTAGGGTCGACTTGAATTTATCCGGTCTCCTCGCGTTGCTCGATAAGTCTACCCAATTTGCGGAACTCCTGGCCAGCCTGGAGGCGAGGGGTCTGGAGTCGCGCCTGGCGATCCTCGAGGCGGCCAAACCGTTCATTGTCGCCGCCCTACAGCGCAGGCTGCGCGTTCCCATCATAGTACTCGTGGCGCGCCCGGAGCGGGCGAAGGCAATCTTCGATCAGCTTCACGTGTGGCTGGCTGATGCGGACGGTTTGAGGCTGTTCCCCGAGCCGGACGCGCTCGGCTATGAAAGGGTAGCCTGGGATCGGTCCACGATCAGGGACAGGCTTGATGTTCTTTCGCTCCTCCAATCGCGAAAGCAGTCTGTCGATGCTTTGCCTCCCCTGATCATCGCCTGCGCGCAGGCCGTAATGCAGAAGACCATGGCACCGGAGACCTTCAGCGCCCTCAGCCACACGATCAAGCGGGGACAGACCATCGATCTCAGCCAGCTTCTTTTGACCTGGTTGCAGATGGGCTTCGAGCCGGCGACAACGGTTGATATGCCCGGCACCTTCAGCCGGCGCGGC
>JAUSEJ010000210.1 GCA_030650265.1 Dehalococcoidia bacterium
CCTGCTCCCACTTGGCATCTCGGCAATCATTCGGGAGGGCTGGACGAAGGCCCAGAAAAGCCTGGCAGCGTTCGGGCTGTGCTTAGTGGGAGCAGCGGGTACGGCGTACTTCACCGGCAATCTGAACTTTGACAATGACACGATAGCGCGCATTGCCCTGATTGTGTTCATGGCGGCGATCACCAGCTACACTGGCCTTTGGAAGCCCAGCGGGACATCGGACGCTATTGATAAGGCAACAGGGTGAGCGGCAAGGTAGGATTAGAGCAGATGTCTCCATCCTTTTTGCCGTATGATTCGGCCGATGCTCCATTTGCAGACTCCGTACTCTTTAGCCAAAATCGCTTAGCAATGGCAAGGACATTAGAATGTTGTATTTAGGTTTTCACTCTCAGGTTTTGAGCGCAGACCTCCGGGACGCTTACCGTAGGGTCAAGCCACGTATTGGGAAATCAATGACTCACGATCTCCAATTTTGGCAAGGCGTCAAGCAGGATTGCCCCAACACTAGGTTGATTGGTAGATTATTTGACCAATGGGATACGCACCGGATCGACGACCCAGTGGCAGCAGGGGGAGGATGGGCAGACCGTCAATATGCTATCCCCTGCTTCCAGCTTGTCTATGACTATCCCGAGTGGCTCAACGAGGTCTTCGGCTACACAACCACAGACCAAGACGCTCTCCACGCTCGTTGGGAATGGATGGACATAGCTCAACAAGCGTTCTACGACCGATGGAAGGAATTGGACCCAACGAAGGAGCCAATAGCAGGAAATTGTGGAACGGGCAATATGTCTGGTGATGAGTGGGTAAAATATCTGCCCCGAACAGTGAAGAAGTACCGGCTTTTCGGCATCCACGGTTACGGATACCCCACAATCTCCGCAAATGCACAGTACCAGGTGCTACGCTATCGTGACATCATGGCCGGGATTCGCTCCGTCAATCCTCGAGCTCGAGGGATGCTGACCGAGACCGGCATCACTCACATGGTCATACCGGGCTATCCCGACATCGGCTATACCGACATCATGACACCGGACGAATACTGGAGTGCGCCGGGCAATCTCTCATGGCTGAATGACAGGCTGATTGAGGATAAGGCTTTTATGGAAGGCGGGGCGGTCTTTCAAGCGGGAGGCGATTCTGTCTGGACTACGTTTGAGATTCTCGGCACGTCAATCATCGACTTCATGGCGGCAATCTCGCCGGGGACACCGGCAGTAGATTTAGGAGGGGGACCAGTGGCACAAATACTAGCGGAGCAATACGCATATCTGTACCAACCGTGGGTATCGGCGGGCGGAATGGCGGAAGAATCGTTTTATTTTCACCTCTTGGGCATGGGTGTTTTGCCCGTGACGCTGGACGTACTAGACGACATGACTCGCCGGACTCAGGCGCACGTGGCCGAGGTGGCCGCAATGGGGGCAAGGCTCCCAAAATAACCAAGCCAGAGGAACTTCCGTCTGGCATATTTGATCTGCGCTCCAGTCTGAACGGCACGTACAAGACGAGGCCGCTATCAGACATCAAGGCAATCGCCGCCCATCACGAGGGGGTGGACAACGCCGACTATACCACGCCCCAGACAATCGACGCCTATCATAAATCTCTAGGTTGGCCCGGGATCGGCTATGCCTTCGTGGTAAATCGTGATGGATATGTCTACTACTGCGGCGACATCGGGACCATGCGCTATCATGCGGGTGAGAATAATCCGTCAACGGTCGGCATCTGTCTGACCGGCGACTTCACGAAGTATTGGCCCTTGCCGACGCAACTGGCCGGGGCGAAGCGGGCGATTGCATTTGTGCGCCAGCTACTGGGGCGACAGGTTCCCGTTTTGGGGCATCGTGAGTTACCCGGCATGGCTACCGAATGTCCAGGAAATTCCTGGGCTGGCTGGAAGGGGCTACTGCTATGACTACGCCGACCCTCGTCTTCGTCCTGCTGGCAATCGTCGCCATCGTGTTTCTCTGGCTGACCGGCGACAAAAAGAGGGGAGGCAGGCCGTGACGTATCGACCCTGGCCGGTTTGGGACGATCCTATAGGCCCCGGTCCCGATGACCCGTTCTGGTCCATCGACGAGGCTGACCGTCACCTGCTTCTCGCCGTAGTGCTGGCGGGGCTGGCGCTGGTCGGCCTCGTGCTCGGCATCCGGCGACTTCTCACATAGGGCACACGCGCTTCCTCCGGCGCCGATGCTACCGCCAGCGTCTTCTCCTGCGCTGGCGGTTTTTTGTTGCCCAAACGAGTTTTCAAATTAGTACTATAGTACTATTGCAATTAGTAATAATGTGTGGTATTATATAAGAGTAGAGAACAGAGGAGAAACGGAAATGACACTTAGGGAGACGGCACTACAGGCACAGGCGGCGGCGTGGAACGCCCATCAGGCCCACGAGCTAGCAATTAGGCAACTTTCCTATGGTCAGGGGTCGGCGGCCATAGTAAGAGCGGCTGCACTCGCTGCACACCTGGCCGACGCAGCCGCACGGCGGGCATGGGAGCAATGTATAGTTACTGCCCGATAGCCCACACTTCCCACCAGCCAGAGCGAAGGCGGATCACCTCCGCCGGTGGGGACCGGACCAAATAGAGAGAAGGAGAATGGGGAATGCAATTGAATGAGACGGCATTGAAACAGGCGATTGAGGCGATCTGGACAAACGCAAATG
>JAUSEJ010000226.1 GCA_030650265.1 Dehalococcoidia bacterium
AGAGGGTTTCTGCTCGCCGAAGGTGGACTACGAAGACAACGTAGTGTGCACTATGCCGGATTTCGGGCAGAAAGAGATAAACTTCGTCTGCACCAACTTCAAGTTATTTGTTAAGCTCTACAGGATCGCCTATCGCCTGCCATCTTTTCTTGGAAAAGGGCTGGAGAGGCTGATCGATCGCCTATTTCTTTCGCCGCGACTGCCGTATGGGGCGCTGACTAAGCTAGCCAATGCCAGGCAGGACCCTCTGGCCCGCGTCAAGAACCTCTTGCGCCAGCGCACGCCGAATCTGTACATCTTCGTCCGCGACCGGTTGGTCGGCAATCGCCTGTAATCTGTCAAACGTGGGCTTCTGGAAACACTGAAAGGGAGGATAAACGCATATGCCGGGAGGCTGTATGGGCAAGATCCTGTTTGTCGATCTGTCGAAGCGGGAGATCACCGTAGAGACGCCTGACGAGAAGCTCTGCTACGACTACCTCGGTGGCTACGGCCTGGGCGCACGCATCATCTACAGTCGGGAGAAACCGGGGGCGGATCCCCTTGGACCTGATTCCTACCTCGGCTTCACGACGGGACCGCTTACCGGCACCAACGCCATGTTCGGCAACCGGTATACTGTCGTGGGCAAGTCACCCCTTACCGGGGGCTGGGGCGATGCCAACTCAGGGGGCGAATTTGGGCCTTACCTCAAGTTCGCCGGCTTCGACGCAACTTTCTTCACCGGCGCGTCTTCCCAACCGGTCTACCTCGTTATCAAGAATGGTGAGGCTCGGTTGGGCGATGCTTCCCACTTATGGGGCAGAGACTGCAGCGAGACCGAGGATATTCTGAAAGAGGAACACGGCAAGGAGGCACAGGTCGCCTGCATCGGCCCAGCCGGGGAGAAGCTATCCCTCATCTCTTGTGTGATGAACAACAAGGGAAGGGCGGCGGCACGCTCCGGTCTTGGCGCCATCATGGGAGCGAAGAAGCTAAAGGCTATCGTCGTCGTCGGGAGCGCGGAAGTGCCGGTGGCCAGCAAAGAGGCTTTGTCATCACTATACCGCCGTCAGTTGGCCCAACTCAAGGGTCCTTGGGTGGAGAGCAAACGAAAGTACGGTACCTGCGGTAGCATGGCAGCTGGCGCAAGCAGAAGCGATGCACCGACCATGAACTGGAGTGGTTCGGCAAGGATCGATTTCCCCAACGCCGGTCTCATCAGCGACGATAACGTCGTCAAGTATGAGGCGAAGAAGTACGCCTGCTGGCGGTGCCCACTCGCCTGTGGTGGCCGCATGAAGGCGGGCGACGAATACGACTATCCAGAGGGAACCCATAAGCCCGAGTACGAGACTCTGGCTGCCTTTGGCTCGAACTGCCTGAACTACAACCTCCAATCCATCATCAAAGCCAACGACATCTGCAACCGCTATGGCCTAGACACCATCTCGGCCGGGTCGGCCATTGCCTTCTGTATCGAGTGCTACGAGAACGGGGTAATTACCAAAGTGGACACAGGCGGGATCGAGATGAAGTGGGGGAACCATCGCTCTATCGTGGCTATGCTGGAGAAGCTGGCCAGGCGTGAGGGGTTCGGCGAGATACTGGCCGACGGCGTCGCGGTGGCAGCTCGGAAGATAGGTAGGGGCGCTGAGAGATACGCCGTCCACGCCGGAGGACAAGAACCTGGCATGCACGATCCCAAGCTGCGGCCCGGTCTCGCCACCGCCTATCTGATGGACCCGACACCCGGACGGCATATGACTGGCAGCGCCCCGGATGGGGAACGGCCGGGACCACGGGCTCTGAACCTGCCCAAACTCGAGCCGTACGTCTATTCCGGCAAGGGCGAGGCGCATCGGAAGATGAGCGCTGCCAGACACGTAGTCAATGCCATCGGCATGTGCTCCTTTGGCCTTGTCTGCTTGGAGTTCGAAAACGTTCCGGAAGCCCTTAACGCTGTAATGGGTACCTCTTTCACTGTCGACGACCTCGTCACGATTGGCGAGCGAATCGCCAACCTGCGCCAAGCCTACACCGTGAGGGAAAGCGGCAGCACCCGGATGCGAACCATCCACGGGAGAATCATCGGCAGTCCGGCTATGACCTACGGTCCTGCGGAGGGCATTACCATTGACCTTGAGACGCAGGTGAACGACATGCTGGACGCTCATTGCTGGGATCGAGAAACCACCAAGCCCAAGAAGGACAAGCTGATGGAGCTTGGGCTAGATGACGTGGCCGAGGACCTCTGGTCAACCTAGGTCAATCGAACAACGTGCGACGAATCAGGCCTGGATCGTCCGGCTAGAGCCTCAGAGCTAAGCAATCACTTTAGAGGTGGACGATGAGAGAAGAAACAAGTTTGCTAGGGCAGTTCCAGTTCCTGCCGATGGAAAAGGTGGTCTTTGGCGCAGGTAGCCTCGCCAGTCTGCCGCAGGAGGTCGACCGGCTGGGCTGCCGTCGAGCTATGGTCGTTACCGGCGCCACGCTAACCAAATTGGGGCTGGCTAGACGGATCGAGGAGGCTCTTGGCGAGCGCTGGGCCGGCACATTTAGCGGCTCCCGGCAGCACGCGCCCAGCCACACGGTATTCGAGGCAATTCGGGAGGCGCGCGCTAGCGGAGCAGACATCATAATCAGCTTCGGCGGCGGTAGCCCCATCGACACCGGCAAGATCGTCGCCCGCTATGTGACGGCGGAAATCCACAGCCCTAGGGACCTGATCAACTTGGCGCCTGGCGACATGACTGGCAATACTCATGTGGCGCTGCCACAGATCGCCATTCCCACCACTCTTTCGGCTGCCGAGTTCAACGCCGCAGCCGGTATTACCGACGAGGAGACGCGTGTCAAGAGCGTCTTTCGCGACCACCAGATGACCCCCCGTACGGTGATTCTCGATCCTGAGCTGACTCTGGCCACTTCCGCCCAATTGTGGGCTTCCACGGGCATCAAGGCCCTCGACCACGCCGTCGAGGTCATTTACTCTAGGCACCACCAGCCATTGACTGACGTGACGGGACTCGAGGCCATCCGTCTCCTGTTCAACTATCTGCCGAGGGTCATGCGGGAGCCTGACGACCTCGAGGCGCGACTGCAATGCCAAATCGCGGCTTGGTTCTCTATTCTCGGCGTTACCAACGTCCGTCTCGGTCTTGGTCACGCCGTTGGCCATCAGATCGGCGCACGCTGCAACGTGCCTCATGGGCTAACCTCCTGTGTCACCCTTCCCCATGTGATGCGTTTTGTCACTCCATTGGCGACACCTCGACTGGTTCTCATGACCCAAGCGATGGGCGTGGATACTGGCGGCCTGTCGGCCGAGGCTGCAGCAGCGGCGGCGGCAGACGCGGTTGAGGCCATCATAGGCAACCTCGGTCTGCCCCGTCGACTTCGAGACGTGGGTGTAACCAAGGATGATCTCCATGCGGTTGCCAAGGCATCCTTTCCGGAAGCCGCAAGCAGCAACAGTCCTCGCCCTGTCACCAGCCCGGAAGAGATCCTCCAACTCCTGCTGCAAGCCTGGTAGCGAACCTTCTTGGCATCGTGACTTGTGTGGATCTTCAGATTGAATGGTAATATACGAGACGAAGCGCCGCTACGGCGTGGAGCCTACCACTTAGGAACGATTGTGATGTCCAGTTCGAGGAGGGGATAATGCCCGGAACAGCTGCTAAACTGAGAAAGCTGCTGGAGGCCGAGGGGATGGTGGTGGCGCCTTTCGTCTTCGACGCCTTGACGGTCAAGATGGCTGAATGCATTGGCTTTGAGGCTCTCTACATGACGGGGAGTGGCACCGCGGCCAGCCTGGGGATGCCCGATGTGGGATTGGCGACCATGACAGAAGTGGTCAACAACATCCGCTACATCGCGGCTTCTACCGATGTGCCTTTGATCGCCGATGCCGACACGGCCTATGGCAATCCCGTAAATGTCCAGCGCACCATCCGGGAGTACGAGCGCGCGGGTGCTGCCGCCCTTCACATGGAGGATCAGGTTTTCCCGAAGAAGTGCGGGTACCTGGAAGAGAAGGAGGTCATCCCGCCTGAGGAGAACGTACAGAAAATTCGTGCCGCCCTGGATGCCCGCCCTGACCCGGACTTTGTGTTCATCGCGAGGACAGATGCCCTGTCAGTTAGCGGCTGGGGGGACACCATCAGGAGGGCACTGGCCTATCGCGACGCGGGGGCCGACCTGGTCTTCGTAGATGGCATCCGGAACCGGGAGGATTTGCAGGTATACGTCGATAACCTAGTTCGAAAAGGGATACCTTGTCTTTACAACGGTTGGCTGGTGCCGGCCCCCGAGGCGGAGAAACTCGGCATCAAGGTCAATATCACCGGCGGCCTGCACCGTCTGGCCTATCCGCTCCTGCGCGAGCGTCTCCATGAGCTGAAGCAGACGGGCAAATGTGACTACGAGTCGCAGATCACAGGGATTGATTTCCTGTCCCTCGCCGATCTCCTAGGATTGCCCGACATACACGATGTAGAACGGCGATACAGTGTCGGGACCTAGCGCGGAGGAGAGTGGATGGCGAGGTTACCCGAGATAACATCGAAAGCGGACCTGCCCGCAGACAAGCGCCATATATTTGACGCTATCGGCGAGAGCAGGGGAACAGTAGGTTTCCCCTTTTCTCTGTTGCTGAACAGCCCCGAAGTGGCCGGGAGAATCGCGCATCTCGGTACATACTTGCGTTTCGAATCCACATTGCCGCCGATAGACCGAGAGATCGCAATTTTGATTGCCGCTCGAGAATCGGATTGCGAGTTCGAATGGGCGTTCCACTCCAGATTGGCACTTCAGACAGGAGTTGCTCAGGAAACGATTGACGTTATCGCCCAGCGCGGTGATCTCGACCAACTCACGGAAACGGAAGCTCAACTGTTGGCGTATGGACGGGAACTACTTCGCAACCATCGCGTGACCAACGATACCTTTGAGGCTGCCAGAGCGAAGTTCGGAAACCAAGGTGTGACCGAGCTGACCGCAATCCTGGGCTACTATTCCATGCTGGCATGTGCTCTCAATGCCTTTGAAGCCGAGGCCCCGCTGGGTCGGCCTCGCCTTCCCTAGCATCGCTCGGCAGTAATCGAACGCGAGGCTTCGTTGCCGTTGTCTGCGATCCGAGCATCGTGTAACAGGTTTCAACAAGTGATGTTTCAACAAGTGATTGACACGGCTGGCCGCCTATGCTATACGTTTGTATTGTCGGTCCAGCATCGCGCATCTTATGCTCGGATATCGAGGAGTAATTGTGCAGCGGCCGAGGAGGTGATTTGCCCTGGCTATTAACAAGGTCTTCAGGAACTGTGCCGAGGCGGTGAAGGACATACCCGATGGCGCTACAATCATGGTGGGCGCCTTCGCCGGACCGGGTGGCATGCCATCCCACTTGCTGGTCGCTCTGCGCGAGCAGGGGGCAAGGGATCTGACCATCATCGCCAATAACGTCGGCATCGGCAGCGGCTACGGCGCCGTCCCCGGCGAGTCCTACATAGACATCACGGTGTTGGTGGAAAACAGGCAGGTGAGTAAGGCTATCGCCTCCTTCCCCGTCTCCCCTTCTCCGTCCCGTCCCACAGCGTTCGAGAAGCTCTACCTGGAGGGCAAAGTCGAGCTAGAACTTGTGCCGCAGGGAACTCTGGCGGAGCGCATCCGGGCCGGGGGGGCCGGTATCGGGGGCTTCTTCACCCCCACAGGCGTTGGTACCCTCATCGCCGCGGGCAAGGAGCACAGAGTGATCGATGGGAAGGAGTACATCCTCGAAAACCCTCTTCGGGCCGACTACGCCCTGATCAGGGCGCACCGGGCCGATACCTACGGCAACCTCACCTACAGGATGACCTCGCGCCACTTCAACGCGGTAATGGCTATGGCCGCAGACGTTACGATCGCCGAAGTGGATGAGATCGTTGAGCCGGGCGGGCTGGACCCGAATACGATCGCAACTCCCTGCGTCTTTGTGCAGCGCATCGTCAAGAGAGCAACGGAGGTAGAGAATGAAGGCTAGACTTGAACGGGAGTGCATGGCTCTCAGGGTCGCCAAGGAGTTTCAGGATGGGTACCTTGTGAACCTCGGCATAGGTATTCCCACCCTCGCCGCCGACTTCGTGCCGGAAGGAAGAACGGTGCTGTTTCATACCGAAAACGGCGCCATTGGCTTTGGCCCCATCGCCGGCAATCCGGCGGATTACGATATCGACCTGATCAATGCCAGCGGCCAATTCATTACGCCGCTGCCCGGCATCTCCTTCTTTGACTCAGCCCTCTCGTTTGCCATTGTCAGGGGAGGTCATCTTGACGTGGCAGTGTTGGGCGCTCTCCAGGTATCCGAGAAGGGCGACCTGGCCAACTGGCTCAATCCCCGGCGGGGAGTGGGAAACGTCGGTGGCGGCATGGATATCGCCGTGGGTGCCAAAAAGCTCATCGTGGTCATGGAACACACCACCAAAGAGGGTGAGCCAAAGATCTTGACCCGGTGCACATACGAGCTAACCGCCAAAGCCTGCGTGGACCTGATCGTCACCGACCTGGCGGTCATAGAAGTGACAAAGGATGGACTAGTCCTCAAGGAGATCGCACCTGGCTTCACCGTCGAAGAAGTACAGGCCCTGACCGTACCGAGGCTCCTCGTAGCCAGTGACCTCAAAGAGATTGTACTGTAGAGCGTTCGGCTAAACCTTGATGGATTTCCAGTGTCCGGCGGCAAATCGCCACCAGAGGAGAGAGCCGCGGATAGTAATGTCCAGCACCGCGGCGCTCCACGCTCCCACGGCGCCGAAGCCGAGCCAGTAGGCCAGGGCATAGGCGAAGGGGAGACGAACGAGCCAGACGCTACCGGTCATTATCGTCAGGACGGCGCGGGTGTCGCCTGCCCCACGCAGGCCACCGGATAGGCAGTTGCCGATTCCCATGAATGGCATGGACAGTGAATAGATAGACATAGCGAGCGCGCCCATTTCGATCACTGCTCTGTCCGATACAAAGATGGCCATGAGCTCCGAGCGAAACAGGAACATAAGAAAGCCGATAGCGATCATAAGGCCCACGGCATACCATTGCGCCAGCTTCGCCGCCTTTTGCGCCAGGTCTGGCCGTCCGGCCCCCAACGCCTGTCCAACCAAGGTGGTTGCCGCCATCCCCAGAGCGGCCCCCGGCATGAAGGCGATGTTCTCTATTCGCAGTGCAACTGTATGGGCTGCGTAGACTGTAGTGCCCAAAGCGCTGAAGATAACCGAGAAGATTGTGTAGGCGATCTGAAACTGCAACAACTCCAAACCCGCCGGCAGTCCCACCTGCAGGATCCGACCGGTAGTTTGCCGGCTGAAGGACAAAGCGCGGCGATACGTGTAGCGTAGAGGGCCGACTCCCCTAACAAGAAGGATTATTGCCAGTACACCGCCGGTTGTCCACGCCATTGAGGCGGCGATGCCGGACCCGACCACACCAAGCGCCGGCAGGCCGAGAAAGCCGTAGATGAGCACATAAGCGAGGATCACGTTCACCAGATTGGCCACGATCATGATGAGCATTGGCGTTCGCGTGTTGCCTGCACCCCGCATAGCGGCATTGGCTCCCACCATGATGAGAGCAGGAGTCAGACCAAGAGCGCTGGCACGAAGGTAAAGTACGCCGACATCGACGACATCGGGCTGGGCGCGAAAAAGAACCATGAGGGGCTCGGCGAACACCCAGATCATAGGGGCGAAGATAAGCCCGACGAGAACGGCCATGAGAATCGATTGGTGCAGGGCTTCCCTGGCCCGACCGGGATCGCCCTCGCCGATTCTTCTGGCAATGATCGCTGTGGCGCCAATAGCCAGCCCGTTGAAAGTCACTTGGGGGATCCACATGGTTTGGACAGCCAGCCCGACGCCGGCCAGGGCGGCCGGGCCCAGATGACCAACCAAAATTGTATCGACCAGGCCGACAAAGGTGTAAGATGTCTGCTCGGCGACTACGGGCCAGGCAAGACTCAAAACCCGGCGAGGAAGGCTGGAGGCATCCAAGTCAATGGCGAGGACAGTAGTCTTCATGGTGTGGCTCCTAGACTAGCACGCCTGGGGTAGGCTAGTCAATAGTCAACAGATGGTATTCTCAAATTCAATTCTCTATGTTACAATGAAGCCGCTTACAGGCTTGCAGCCAAATGAGGCAATAACACAAGGGGGTGATTCGGGCCTTTGGAGAATGAACTGGCTAGTCTTATATCAATGCAACGGGCCTATCGCGAAGAGAGTTGTCTGCCACTAAAGGATGTCCGTGTACTCGACCTTGGTACGGTGGTGGCCGCGCCTTTTGCTGCTACCTTTCTCGGTGATTTTGGCGCCGAGGTCATCAAGATCGAGAATCCCGGCATGCCAGACGCCATCAGAGCGTGGGGCGTACTTGAAGGTGGCTTCGCACCCTGGTGGTTGGTGGTAAGTCGAAACAAGTTGCCGGTGACTCTGAATCTGCGTGCCCCGGAAGGGCAGGAGATCCTGGCCAGGCTGATCGAGAAATCCGATATTCTTCTCGAGAATTTCCGACCAGGCGTCCTCAATCGTATGGGCTTCACGGCCAAACGGCTGTTGGAACTAAACAATGGCTTGATCGTAGGTCGGATTTCGGGCTATGGCCAGACCGGTCCGTATTCTTCGAGGCCGGGCTTTGGCACACTCGCCGAAGGGTTCAGCAGTTTCACCTATCTAAATGCCCAGCCGGGGGGACCACCACTTAGCCCACCAATGCCTCTAGCTGATTTGGTTACGGGCTTGCACATGGCTTTTGCCATCATGGTAGCCCTGAGAGGGGCCAGGAGGGGAGAGTCTGGCGGCCAGGAGATCGACATGTCTCTTTACGAGCCTCTCCTTGGAATGCTCGGGCCGGCCTTCCTCGAATACTGGCTTACGGAGCAGGTCCCCCAGCCCTGGGGCGCCGAACTGAGCTTCACAGCCCCCCGGAACAACTACCAGACCAGCGATGGCCGGTGGGTGGCGCTCTCCGCCTCCGCTCAAGTTCCCTTCGAGAGGTTGATGGTTGCCATTGGCAAGCCCGAGTACAATACCGACCCTCACTTCCAGACCAATCAGGCCCGGATCAAATTAGAGAACAGACAGGAGCTTAATAGGGCGATCGCCGAGTGGTTCTTGCAGATGACCCTTGAGGAAGCGCTAGCGACCTGCGAGAAACTCGAAATTACCGTCGGGCTGGTCGCCAACATGCGGGACATCGCCGAAGACCCCCACGTCGCGGAGAGAAAGACGCTGGTCGACATCGCCGATCCTTCCACCGGCAGGATCCTCAGGATGCCCGACGTTCCCTTCAGGCTGGAGAAATCCCCGGGCAAGATTCGGTTTCCTGGACTTCCCATGGGGGCGGCCAACGAAGCCATATATCAGGACCTGCTCGGGTACTCAGCAGACACGCTTCGGGACTGGAAGGCCAAGAAGATCATTTAAGAAAACAGGAGGCTGCGATGCTTTTACTACGGTCGCTTTTGTTTGTCCCCGGAAATCAAGAGAGAAGGATAGAAAAAGCCCGATCGGTGGCGGCCGATGCCCTGATCCTCGATTTGGAGGACTCCGTTCCTGCCAGCGAGAAGGAAGCGGCAAGAGAAATGGTGGCAGGCGCAATTGCTGGACTTGTCTCGAGCGGTCGAGAGATATTTGTGCGCGTCAACTCCCTCACCACACCTCACGCTGTCCCCGATATCCAGACGATAGTCAAGAAAGGTCTGACCGGTATTCTGCTGGCGAAGAGTGAATCGGCTACCGATATACGTCAAGCCGATGTCCTGATTGCCGAAGCGGAGAGGAAGGCAGGCCTCGAGGCCGGTTCGGTATGCCTCCTCGCCCTCGTCGAATCGCCCCTCGGCATCATCAACGCTTACCAGATCGCCACAGCCTCCCCCCGGCTGATAGGCATGACCCTGGGCGCCGAGGACTACACCCTGGAGATGGGAGTGAACCGGACCAAGGAGGGGGCAGAGATATTTTATCCCCGACAGGTGATCTCTGTCGCCTGTCATGCCGCCGGCGTGCTAGCCATCGATTGTGTTTTTACCGGCGTCAAAGACCCGGAAGGGCTAATCGCCGAGACCACGCTGGCGAGACAGATGGGTTTCCAGGGCAAGCTGGTTATTCATCCCGATCAGGTCGAACCGGTGAACGAGGCCTTCGTTCCCCCCGCCGAAGAGGTCGCCTTCGCACGAAGAGTTCTGGCAGCCTACGAGATTGCCATAGCCAACGGAAAAGCGGCAGCCATTCTAGACGGCAAGATGATCGACACGCCGGTGGCCGAAAAGGCGAAGAAACTCCTCGCCCAGGCAGAGAAGATCGCCAATAGATAGAAGTTGTCAGGAAAACATGGCGCCGGACAATCGGGTAGCCATCACCCTAACCTCTCCCACCGTGGTGGGAGAGGGAATCCGTTGCGGTACCCCGGTATGCCAGCTTGAAGAGACCGCCGCAGATCCAGACAGAGACAATGGCGATGGCGAAGGCCAGGGTATAGGCCCCGTAGCGGTCGAAGATGTATCCTCCTAGCCATGGCCCGATGAAGCCGCCAATTCCCCCACCCAGTTCGAGAAAGCCGGCAAGTGTGCCATAGCTTCTGCCCTGAAACAGATCGGCGATGATCGCAGCCGCCGTGATGCCGACGAACCCCCAGCCAAGGCCAAAAAGCAGACTGTAGGCAAACAACAGCCACGACGCCTGAACAGTTCCTGCCAGTAACGAGGCCAGCACGCCGAGGGTCAGCAACAACACCCCCGCAAGCCCGGCGGACACTTTCCCGATTCGATCGGTGAGGAAACCACCCAACATTCTCCCCACCGCATTTAACAGACCGGCCAGACCGGAAATGGTGGCTGCTAGCATGGGCGGAAATCCTATTCCCACAATATGGGCCACCTGAAAAACCGGAATGAGGGAGGTCAGGCTAAGGCATATGTTCACCGCGAACACAACCCAGAAATTCGTGGTCGACATGGCTTGCCTGAGGCCATAATCTCCCAGAGAACTGCTAGTTCGGGAGGCAGTGGCGCCCACGAGCCGCCCGGGTGGTCCCGCGTCGAGGTTGCTGGCCTCGCGGCCATCGGGCAATAAGCCCATGTCGCGTGGGTGACGACGATGGAAGAAGCCGGTCAATGGAGCCAGCAGCAAAGCCAGGCCTGCTATAGCAAGGTAGGCATTTCGCCAGCCATAGTGAAGAACCAGATACTGAACAGTCGGCATTAGCACCACCGAGCCAAAACCAAAGCCGGAAGTGGCGATGCCAAACGCCGTGCCCCGCCGCGCCTCGAACCAGTTAGAGATCAGTCGCAGATGAGGTATTATCCCAACGCAACTCAAGCTGACGGGTAGGACAGTGCCGTAAACCAGGTATAGCTGCCATGGCTCTGATATACGGCTCGCTAGTGCCAGGCCCGATGCCAACACCACGGCGCTGACAGGCATAACCTTGCGGGGACCCAAGCGATCGACCATCCAGCCAGCAAAGGTTGCGGATAGTCCAACCATAGCGACAAACACCGAAAAGGCCCCCGCAGTCGTGGTTCTGCTCCAGCCAAATTCGTCTACCAGGGCCACGTAAAAGAGGGAAAAAGAACCCCACATAGCGCTCATGACCACACAAGAGGCAAAGGCGACAGCTACAATCACCCAGCCATAGAATAGGCGACCGGCTCGTTTTCGGGGAAGGACCATACTTTTTCTGCATCCTCGCACATTGTTGGACCGTATAATAACACATAACTGATGGGGGCTTCAGCCGGTCTGGCAATTACCTGCGGCCTGTGGCCCCGACACGGCGAATGGGCACCAGGGTTTAGCCGCTGTTGGGGCAATCGACTTCAGGAAGTGACAGTGTCAGGCACCTGATTTGAGAACGGGACCATGAAGGGAGTGAACGAGGTGTTAGCATTATGAAGCTAGGTGGTTGCTAGGAAGGCTAATCTCCGTCCGGGATCTAAACAAGTATCCACGAAGCAGCCTGTTAAGGTTCAGGCGGTGATCTTCGTAAATTGCCCGGCGTCTACCTGAACGTTGGCCAGACGTCCCAACATGTGGAGGAGGATAAGGCAGCGCCCCTGTGCGGTCAAAGCCCGATCGAAGACGGCCTCTATGCCCCGGAAAGGCCCGGCGGTTACGAGCACACGATCACCGTGTGAGAACCGATCGGCCGGGCTAAGACTGTTCTCCCGATCCGTCCTACGTCTGATCTCATCAATCAAGCTTTCCATAATTGGCACGGGTACTCCGTCGGCGCGCAGGAAATAACTGACACCGGGGGCAGACCGGCTACGAAGAAACTCATCAGTCCTGCAGTCAATCTTTAGGAAGAGATAGCCGGGAAACAATGGTTCAGGTCGGCGACGACGGCTAAGCAGCGGGAGATAGACCATTAGCCCTCGAGATTCTAAGACACTGGTTACCTGACGCTCAATATGCGGCTTTGTCTTAAGTACATACCATTGGCGGCCATATTGCATTTCGTTGCCTGAGTCCGTAAGCCTTGCCTTCAAACTTTCCAAGATTGTTCCCTGAGAAAAACCGTGTTCGCCGTCTCGAAATCCTCTATTTTACCTTACTGGTTGCTCGATGCTCGTGCCGCGCGCCGGTCCTGCCCCTCCAACTGGGAAGCCAGCCAAGCCAGCGGGAGCGACCGTTTGTACCCGCCCCCGGCTTGCCATCGGCGGAGTAGTTGTAGTAACGGTAGTAGTGGTAATAGTAGTAGCGCCCGTCCTCGGGTCCGATCTTGTTCAACACTACGCCGAGCACGACGCCGCCCACGTTGCGCACACTCTCAACCGCCTGTTTGAGGGAGCCCATCCGCGTTCGAGCGGTATCCACCACGATCACGACCCCATCAACCTTTGTTGACAGCAGAACAGCATCGGTCACCATGAGGGCAGGCGGACTATCGAAGATCAGCAGGTCGGCCTGTTCGTGAAGGCGGCTGACGATGCCCTGAAAACGCTGGGAGCCCAGAAGCTCCGAGGAATTTGGCGGTGGCGGCCCACTCGTTACGACTGACAGATTCGGCTCATCGGTGGGCTTGATCACGTCGGCAATATCGGTGACTTGCCCGGACAGGAGACTGGTTAGCCCCACCGTGTTCGACATCCCAAAGAGCTTATGCACTGAGGGCCGTCGCAAGTCGGTATCTACAGCTATCACTTTTAGGCCCGCCTGAGCAAGGCAAACGGCTAGATTTCCCATGATAGTCGTCTTGCCGTCCCCGGGATCGCTACTGGTAACCAACAGTGACTTTAGCGGCTTGTCCGGGCTTGAGAACTGGATGCTGGTACGGAGCGCCCGAAAGCCCTCAGTCGCCGGCGATTTGGGTTCCCGCAAAGTAATGAGGCCCTGCGAATATTCCTTGTGAGACAGGCGGGATACAAGTCCCAGCGTGGGCACATTGAGCAGTTCAGTAATGCGTTCCGGGGACTTCGCCGTATCGTCCAGGTACTCGACCAGGAAAGCCACACCCACGGCAAGTAGAAAGCCGAGAAGGGCAGCGAGCATAACATTTTGGGTCACCTTCGGGCTGATCGGGACGGTTGGTGTCTGAGCCTCTTCGATAACGCTGACATAGTTGTTTGACACTCCGGTGCGAATAGGGAGAAGCAAATTGTATCTGTCCTGCGCCGAACGAAGCTTGGTCTGCAGAGATGCGAGGTCGTCCGCGGTGGCTGTAGCCGTGGCCGGCCCTCCCGCGGAACCGGCAGCCTGTTTATCCTTGATCTGTTGCTGAATTGATGAGATCTCCGTTTCGAGATCGCTCATCTGCTTCTGCACGAAAGTCATGACGGAGCCGAGCGAACCCTGAGGGGAGGTAGGGCTCTGTCTGAGTAGTTCGGCGGCAATACCGTTAGCCAGGCGTGCTATCTGCTCGGTATCCTCACCTCTGATGCGGAGGATGAGCAACTGGGTACCGACTACAGAATCCACGGTGACGGACTCTGCTAACTGAGCGGCATCTAGCTCATCTTCGAGTTTCAGACTCTTGATGGTACCTTCGAGAATGGGGCGAGAGGTGAGTAGTTTGCTGTAGGTCTTGGCCATAGCCTGGCTGGCGAGAATGCTTGAGTAATCCGGGTTGGAGCTGGAGACGACTGTGCCCACTATTAGAGTAGCGGATGCCTCATAGATTTTGGGAAGACTCTTGCTTACCCCGTAGCTCACCGCGCTACAGAGAACTACGCTGAGAACTATGAGCCAAAGCCAATTCTTGACAAGATTGAAGTATTGCCTAAGTTCCAAAGACCGTTCCTTTCAATGCCGTTATGGGCGAAATCCATGAGGGCAGCAAGCCGCTCCCTGATCGCACTGGACTAATAAAGGTCGATCGGCTAATGTACAAGTCCAGGGGTTACGTCCAATCGAACAAAAGACCCTGTTCGGTTATTCCAGTGCCCGTCGAATCATTGGTCAGGTCAGTGTGGATGTAGGCCGGGCCTTGGCCAACGTCATAGTATCAGACCATTCCTGAACTGTCAAGGGCACTGGCAACTTGATTTGCTGCCGGGACCGGTTCTGCAGATTGCCTTTACCCTCCCGCGATGGTGGACTGGGACAGCTTCGTCACGGAATAATCGGTCCGGCTCGGAGACATGATGGGCACAACGACAACCAGAAGCCAAAAAAGGGGCAGGATCTTCTATGGCTGGTGGGTGGTTGCCGCCGCCTTTTTCGCCCTTGGCATGGAATCCGGCGTCAATTTCTAAGGCTTCGGCATATTCCTCAAAGCCCTTGTCGACGATTTCGGCTGGAGCCGCGCCGAGACATCGGCCGCGATGTCGATCTACTGGCTTACCATTGCTCTTGTTGCGCCGATAGTTGGCAGGCTCGTGGACAGGCACGGTTCACGACGCCTGATGTGCTTTGGCGCTCTCATTCTCGGTCTGGCCTTCTGCATCCTCAGTGTCCTCCACACAACCTGGCATCTCTACGGCGGCTATTTCCTTGATGGTATTGGCGCAGCCGCCATGACACAGGTACCTGCCGCGGCGGCCGTGGCCAATTGGTTCGATCGCCGGCGGGGGATGGCGATGGCGGCAACCCTAATGGGCATGGGATTCGGGGGCACGTTCATTCCTCCCTTGCTTAGCCATGTGATCTTTCAATGGGGATGGCGGATGGGTTACCTGGCCATCGCGCTGGCCATGGTCTTGCTGACCCTTCCCGTGGTAGCCCTGGTCGTCCGAACTCGACCAGTGGCCCGGGAATTGCCACGGGATGGCGGCGACCAACCCGGGGAATCCGCTACGGTAAGCCCCGGCCAGCCCGAACTAACACGCCCTGCCGCTCCCGATATGGTCAAGGTCCATAAGACTCCGGTCTTCTGGATGGTTGCGGCGAGCTTCTTTCTGGCTTCCCTTGGCGGCATTGGCATTGGGACGCACGAGTACGCCTTCCTGACCGATCTTGGATGGCCCCTGGGAACGGCCGCTCTAGCCATCAGCCTGTACGGGCTCTTCGCTATGGTAGGGAAACTTCTTATTGGCGCCATCGCCGATCGCACCTCTCCTAGTCGCTCCGCGGCGATCTGCTTCGCCTTTCTCAGCGCCTGTCTTCTACTCGTATTAGCCGTCAAAGTGGATCCGGTTGTCTGGCTCTTCGTGGTGATTTACGGTTTGGGCACAGGGGGAATCTCTCTGGTCCGACCGCTTGTTGCCGTCGAGGTGTTCGGTTTGGGGCGCTTCGGGGCAGTCTATGGGCTGATCACCGGCCTGGCCTCCCTTGGATCGGTTGTTGGTCCCCTGTTCGCTGGCTATGTCTTCGACATCACCGGCAGCTATGACACGGCCTTTGCTGTTTGCGCCCTCACCTTCGCTCTGGCCGCGGTCGCTATCTGGCTCGTCAGGCGACGATCCATGGCGGCCCCACAAGGCCTGGATCAGAGTTAAATATGTCACATTCCCGCTATTGCATATTGCGCCCGAATAGCGTATCCTACGTTTAGAACATATTAAACGCCCGGTATGTACGGAATATACCGGGCGTGGCCCGACTCGGAAAGGGCCATGGAGGCAAGATGAGTACTACTGGACTAAACGTAGTGACCGGCGCCATCGGGTTTACTGGCAAGCATATTACAGGTAGTCTGCTGGCGGCAGGCGAGAGGGTTTTGACCCTGACCGGACACCCCGACCGCCCAAATCCCTTTGGTCCTGGGAAGGATGTATCAGTTGCCCCCTTGAATTTCGCTAACCCCGACGAATTGGTCGAGAGCCTGCGCGGCGCCAGCGTCCTCTTCAACACCTACTGGATACGCTTCGCATACGGACAAACCACCCACGAGAAGGCCGTAGAGAACACCATCTCCCTCATCCGGGCAGCCGAAAGAGCCGGTGTTAAACGGATGGTCCATATCAGCATCACCAACGCTGACGCCACCTCGTCTCTTCCCTACTTTCGCGGGAAGGGGCTGGTAGAACAGGCCATCGCCGGGTCTAGCCTCTCCCACGCCATCATTCGCCCGGCCTTGATCTTCGGCACCGAGAGCATTCTCATCAACAACATTGCCTGGCTTCTCCGGCGATTTCCCCTGTTCGTTTTGCCCGGGGCGGGCGACTACCGTCTTCAGCCCATCTACGTCGAGGATCTGGCCGATCTGGCCGTCAAGGCTGCCAGGGAGAAGGAGAACACGATCATCGATGCGGTCGGTCCGGAAACTTTTACGTTCAACCGTCTGGTAAGGTTGATAGCCGATACGGTTGGTTCCCGGGCCAGAATCGTCCACTTCCGGCCCGGTCTCGTCCTTGCCCTGGGCAAGCTGATCGGCTATTTCGTCAAGGACGTTGTGTTGACCGATGATGAAGTCAAGGGACTAACAGCAAACCTTCTGATCTCTTCCGGTCCGCCGACCGGGCCTACGCGTCTCAGCGAATGGCTTCGGCAGAACGCCAGTCTGATCGGCGCCAAATACGCTTCGGAGTTCCGCCAACATTATCGCTAAACCAACTACTGCTGATTCATTGCGGGACTGGACTGATTCGTCCCACCCTGACAGTAACCCTGGGCCCTCACCCTGGCCCTCTATCGATAGCACAACGTATATAGACTATAGTGTTATAAGACTATAGTATCGATCTCGGACCGAATAGCTTTGGCGCCCCACA
>JAUSEJ010000232.1 GCA_030650265.1 Dehalococcoidia bacterium
CTTTGTTGTGAATTGTCCATGCCGGGCCTTCTCGGCCGTGGCTCTTTCGATTCCACCATGGGGTTCTTCCTCTCACAATTTAGCGTTATCGACCATGGCTGCGTTGGCGGCGATGTCGTAGTGGCAGACCGAGTTTGTGACATAATCAAGTTGGTTACACAACACAATACTGCTTGGTGGCACGCCCGTCAGGTATAGTGTATGATTATGGCCTCCGGCCGAGGGTTGCCAAACTCGAGGTTCGGCTGATCCAGAGGACGAACGCACTTGGTCGTCTAGCGACTTGCACGGCTTGGGAAATTGGCCTGTGATTGCCTCCTCGTTTTTCGCCGGCGTTAGCATAGCGTCGCAGGAAGGTGAACATGATCGGTGAGCTGCCCAGGCGAGCAACAAGCCCGAAGAAAGCGGCAGGTGGTGCGGTCCCGTTGCTGGTGGTTGCCTGCGTTTTGGTAGGCTTTGCGCTACGCTTCGGGCTCTTTTCAACGGAGGAACTGGGCCTCGATGGTCATCTGTCTGTTGGGTTGGCATCCATACCCGTGGGCGACATGTTGGCCTTTAACTTGCGGGACGTTCACCCGCCGCTGTTCTACCTGACCCTGCGCGCCTGGCTGGGCCTGGTGAGTACCAACTTCATCGCCGCGAAATGGCTGAGCATAGCCAGCGGCATTTTGGCCATTCCGGTGCTTTACCAGATCGCAAAGCGCACGATGGGGCCGCTCGCTGGCCTCATGGCGGCGATGCTATTGACGGTATCTCCAGCCCACATTTTTCTGTCGGCCACCGTGCGCGACTTCGCGCCTGGCATGCTGCTCTCGACGACGACTCTGCTGTTGCTTATTCTTCTGGTTGGCGATGGAGAAGGCCGTAAGAGTCGAGCCTCAGAGGGTGTTCTAGCCAGCGATGGCGAGATCCTCAGCACGAGCAGACAGTCTTTCCCCAGCCGGTCCATAGAGAGCGGGCAGAGCTATCCTCACCGGCAAAGAGGGTTTTCGCGCCGCGAACTAGCGCTGGGTGCGGGCTTGTCAGTCACTACGGGTTGTGCCTTGCTCACATGGTATTTTCATGGCCTTCCTCTTCTGCTGGAGGTCGGGTACTTGATCATCGCACGTCCGCGTCGATGGCGTTTGGCGGCGGTGGCGCTGCTC
This sequence comes from Dehalococcoidia bacterium, assembly GCA_030650265.1. The sequence goes on from JAUSEJ010000232.1 coordinate 1,146, forward strand.
GCAGGGATCGCGATTTCCTTGCCTTGGTTGGCGTACGCGGCGCCACCGCTACTGGCGAAGGTGGGCGGGGGAATCACCGTTAGTGGCGAGGCGCCGCGCCTGTTGGAGTTTTCCACCTTTGCTGCCAAAGTCGCTTCTTCGGTTGCCGGTGTCGGGCTTTTTTCGTGGGCGGTCCTACTCGCCTACTGGGTAGCGCTGCTAATTTTGGGAGCGGTCTTTGCCATGCGCCTTCCTCGCCTCCGGCTCTTAGCAATTGGAAGCCTGGCTGGCACGACGATGGGGCTTGGTCTTACTTTCTTGCTCGCCGGACTGTGGGTCTACAGCACCTTCCTCACCCGGTATGTGCTCATTCCGCTCCCATTCGCTATTCTGGCTCAGTCCATGCTTGCCACGGCATCGCGTGTAGTCTGGCGTCGGGTGGCCGTAATGTGTCTGGCGGCTCTCTTGATTCCATCCGGCCTCTGGTACCTGCAATTCATAGATTCGGGGCCCATTCCCTACGATCAAGATCCCGTCTCTCTGTATTTGGAGCCGAGACTCCAGCCCGGTGACGCGGTCATCTTCACGGATATCGCCCGTTTGGGCTTCTACAGGCTACGCAACGAGAATCCAGTTTTCACTTACGCCATCCACTTCACCGGCTCGAGTTTTCTGGAGGACAACGTCAAACAGCGCACCATCGATCTCATACCGGCGGTTCGCCGGCAACACAAGCGGATTTGGCTGGTGAATTCGGAGTACGATAAGAGGGAACTGGCCTCGCTAGTTGAAGAGGCCTTGGGCAAACCGTTGGCAGAGCGAGTTGTGCTCAGCAACTCTGTGACCTCTGGCGAAGTGCTGTCTTTCGCGGGGCTATCGAGTGGACCATATCGCTAGCTCGACTGCCGCAATTTGAGTGGTTAGAGAGTTTTCGCCAACTCTTTGGTATCTCTCGCCATCCTTTTTGCGCTGACTTCTGTTTTCTGAGAGGTTTATTTGGCTGCGGCATCAGCCAGCCGATATATATGTAGTCTGTTATGTTCGGCTGTGCTTTGATACTATGGATTCGGGGGTGATAGCAATCTGGTTAGTAGCTGGCATTGTCGGCGGTATTGTTGGCGGGAGCCTGATGGGTCTGGCCGGAGCGGTTGGCCAGAAGTTTGGTGTTGTCAAGTCGAGTGCGATCTATGTCGACGGCACGTATGCGAGGAGAGGCCGGATTGTAGCTCACGTTTTCCGCCAGAAGCGATAGGGACGAATGGCCACCCAATAGAAGATCAGCAGCAGCGCCAGATAGCGTATTATGGTGATAGGCTCCCAGTCGGCAGCGATGAACCCCGAGATGGCGTTTTGCCCGCCCCAAGTCACATACAGCGCATTGAAACTGGACGTATAGTAGGCCAGATCGACGACCAGAAAGAGCCCGATCAGCCACATTGGCATTGGCAAGAGAACGAGAAATGGGATCAGCCACAGATGAAACTGGGGGCTCGATACCTTGTTGACCAACATGAAGAGCACAAGTGTGCCCAGCCCCTGCTCCGCGATTGGTTGGCGATTTTTGATGCCCGTCACGCCGATCACTACCAGGCCCGCGCCCACTATGGCAAGGCTTAGACCGTTCACCACGGGCACGGGAAGCCCTCCAAATATGACCCAGAAGGAGCTGCCGTCGGGACTACGTGATGAATGGAAATCGTAGATATGGCGCCACCCGGCGAAGTTCAGGAGGGCAAATGGGAGATTGACTGCGACCGAGACCAAACCGAAGACAAT
>JAUSEJ010000163.1 GCA_030650265.1 Dehalococcoidia bacterium
GGTTCTTTACGAGAGAGGCGAGAGTGCTGCGCCGCGTCTTGGCATCTTGCGCGGCGGCCGCCAGCGCGGTCGATGCTGCAGCGGTATCCGGAGAGATGGTCTTGATCTGGTTCTCGAAGTTCACGGTCGTCTTCGACTTGATGAGCGCGACGCCAGCGGTTGCCTCGTAGGAGGGACCGAGGACCATGACGTAGACGCTGTAGAGCAGAGCCCCAATAACGGCCACGATAACGGTATCGCGAATGATCTGCCAGCGCCTGGCGAGAACGAGAAGATACTTTCTCAGGTCGATCTCGTCCTCTTCGAGGTCTATCTCGTCATTTTTCAAGTTCGGGTCCATTGCTTGTGCCTCTCTTTCGAAATGGTAGCCTTAGTGGTACTTCCGGCGAGTATCTTACGGCCTGGGTGTGAACATTCTACACTATCTGCGGCTGGAAGCAAAGCCCCGACGGTCAAAACCGCGGCAACCGCCTCAAGAATTGGGGAAATCAAATCAGCCAGCCGGAGATACCCAGCCCGACGACGAGAAATCCGAGCGCGACGAACAGATAGGCCAAGAGCCAATACGTGTCCCCTGCAACGGCCAATCCAATAGAAAGAGTCCGCCGAAGCGCGGACGGAAAAGGGACCCTCACCCTTACCCTCTCCCATTGCGAAGGGAGAGGGAGCACGTCCCCTCGCCCACCACAGTGGGAGGGGAGAGGGACCACGTCCCCTCGCCCACCGCAGTGGGAGGGGAGAGGGAGCACGTCCCCTCGCCCACCGCAGTGGGAGAGGGTTAGGGTGAGGGTCCCCAGGACAGCCTTATCTTCAAAGCGGACTATACGTCGGGCAGCGATAACCAGCCCGATCATCAGCCAGAGGAGGACGCTGGGCTTTGCCCCCAAAGTGATGGCATCGGTCAACCCGAAGATGAGATAGGAAAGCATTCCTGCCATCAGACCGATAAGCGCCGCCTGCAGAGATCGGCGATCGGACGATCCGACCGATCGATAGGCTTGCCAACCGGCGTACGCCGTACAGACCCAGAGGCCAAGGAAGCCCAATAGCCCACCCAGGCCGAGGTCGACGGCGGTCTGGAGAAAAATGTTGTGGGCGTGGGAAACCAACACGTCGGGACCAATCTCGAACAGGGGATAAAGCGTCCCGATCACTATAGGAAACGTGTTCAGCCCAATACCGGTGAAGGGAAAATCCTCGATCATGTAAACGGCGCGTTGCCAAATCTCGGGCCGGCCCGATAAGGCTCCCAGTCCGGATGTTGCGCTGACCGAGTCCATTTTCAGGAGAAAACCGGCGATGGCCGGCGCATCGAACTTGATTGCAACGCCGAGCCCGATCAACACAACGGCCACCAGCACGAACCCGGCCCGCCGCCAGCGCCAGACCAGCAAACAGATAATTGCCGCGGTAATTCCAACAAGAGATGAACGGGAGGCTGATAGGGCCAACACGCCAAACCCCAGCAGAATTGTCGTTCCAAGCGCCACCTTCTGCAATCGAGAACAAGATCCCCGGAGAACCAACGCGACGGGCAGCGGCAAAAGAAATCCTAGCGTTCCCCCCACTTCATTCGAATTGAAGCCGGTCGAAGTCCCGACCGACGTCTGGACGCTCTTGATGACGCGCGGGACCAGGTTATAAACGTGCTGCAACCCCGGGAACTTACCTGCGCTCCAATCCGTGCCGACCAGACCGATAAGCGAAACGGCGACGACTCCAAGAGCCAAAAGCCCAATGCCGACCCAAAATCGGCGCTCGTTCGAGACGAGGCGAACGGTGGCATAGAACACGAAAATGCTCAGGACAATACCATAGAATTTCGGCATGCTGAGGCTGAGGTCCACTGAAGCGTACAGACCAACCATAGCCATGAGCGACAGGATCGCCACGGGTCTATCGACGGGAGTCCGAACAAACCACATGCCAGTCGCGATACCGTGAAGGGACCACCCACCGACTAGCAGCCCCAGGCCGATCCAGGGCAAGTAACCACGGGGAAACAAAAGCAAGGGGATTGCCGCCACGAGCAGGCCAAGCTCCAGCCCTACAAGCAATAGGCGCAAACGGGAAACTGGGGATTTCCGGACGCCAATTCGGAGATTTCCATCTACCGCACGATCGTCCGTCGAGTCGGTCGCCCTCATTAGATCACGACCCCGCAGATCACGACCCCGCCAACTCGTGCAGCAGGGCCACCAATTCGTCGTTCCGCTGAGCATTGGCAAGGGCGATAAGCTGATCGACTTGGCTCCTCGTTACCGAACGACTCTGGCCATTAGTAGCCCGAAGGCGAAATATATGTGAGTGAGAGGTTCTGGACCTCTCCTCACCGTCGGCCATCAGCCTTTCCTCCATCTTCTCACCGGGCCGAATGCCGGTATAGACGATAGAGATATCTATGTCGGGTCGCAGGCCCCGCAGGCGAATAAGCCGGCGGGCAAGCTCGTCTATCCTGATCTGCTGGCCCATATCGAGCATGAAAATGTCGTTGCCGTCCGTAAGGGTCGCGGCCTGAATAATCAGACTCACAGCCTCCGGGATACTCATGAAGTAACGCGTCATATCAGGATGGGTTACCGTGACGGGGCCTCCCCGCTCTATTTGGCGCTCGAAGGTGGGCACCACGCTTCCGCGCGAACCGAGGACATTACCACAACGAACAGCCGTGAACAAGGTTTCTCTTGCGCTAGAATGTGTCGCCACTACAGTCGGGTGATGGCGGTAATCCACCACGGTTTCCCCATTGGCCTG
>JAUSEJ010000234.1 GCA_030650265.1 Dehalococcoidia bacterium
TCTTCTATCGATCCCCTCAGAAGATCCAATCGCCGTTTCCTCTCTGCCGCCGGCATTTCCAGCGCCGTTCGCAACGCCTGCGTCGTCCCTTCTATATCAGCGGGAGCGATTGGCAAGACACCCTCTTTCAATTGATCATAAGCGCCAGCAGGTTCGGCGAGAATAAGAACCAGATCTCGACCGCTGACAATTGGACCTTCCTTGGCCACCAAGTTCATCCCATCCACGATTGGATTAACTAGAAGAACGTCAGCTAGCCTCATTCCCGCCAAAGCCTGAGGATAATTGTTCTCGTAATAGATCTTGATCGGATCCCAGGTCTCGCTACCATATTTGGCATTGATCGACGCCGCCAATCGCAGAACATCTCTATAGTAACGGCGATACTCGCCAAGGTCAGTGCGAGACGGAACCAGAAAGGCGAGAAACTTTACGGCGCCGCGGTAATCAGGATAACGTCGCAGCAAAGTTTCGTAAGCTTTAAATCCCCTGATAATGTTCTTGCTCGGTTCCATCCGATCGACCCGAACAATCGTCTTCTCGCCGCACGCTGGGGCCAGGGCCCGCAAATGGTCGGCTGCCGCATCCCCGGCGATCGTTTGGCGGAGGCCGTCTACATCGATAGAAATGGGATAGACTTTCGCCCTTGTTAGATGGCCATCCCGCCATATCGTCCCCAGACGATAGTCGACCTCGGCGTCCTGAAGGTATATCTCGCATGTGTGAAGGAAATTCCTCACACAGGCGGTGGTCTGCATTCCCACTATGTCGTTGGCGCAGAGGTTCTCGCAAATCGACCTGGCCATCAATCTGGGAAGAAGTTGCCAGTAGGCTGGAGCAGGCCAGGGAATGTGCGTAAAATGCTGCAAGATGGCCCGCGGCAAGCGCTCCCTGATCTCCCCGGCAGCCAGGTATAGGTGATAATCATGAAGCATCACAAACGGCGGCGCGTTGTGGCGCCCGGCTTCGGCAACCACGGCCTCTGCAAAAGCATGGTTCACGGCGACGTAGCCGTTGTGCCAGGCGTCATGGATCCTGGCGTCAATATTAGGTGTCGCCGGCGAGTTCCACATATAG
>JAUSEJ010000241.1 GCA_030650265.1 Dehalococcoidia bacterium
TCCTCTTCCGCTTCGAACTCCATTTCGCCGTGGATGTAAATGCGATCTTGGCCGGGGACCTTGGGGGATGCCTTGATCGCCCCCAGCATCTCATCCATCATCTCTTTGAATTCATCCACGGGACGGAAGCCATCGATCCGGAGGGCGCCGAAGAAGTGGCCGACCTTGAGCCCCTTGATCGACGCACCCGCACCCCAGCCGGACAAAACACCGGCGAGGATGTCTACGACCAGGGCCAAGCCGTACCCTTTATGCCCACCAGTTTCAGGCATTCCCCCGAGAGGCAAATTGGCCCGACTCTCGATCGCGGCCGCGGCATCAGTGGTCGGGTTTCCGTCCAAATCCAACGCCCAGCCGAGAGGAATTGGCAATTGCTCTCTCGCTGCGATCTCGAGTTTGCCGCGAGCGACCACGCTAGTAGCCATGTCCAAGACAAATGGACGCTCGTCTTTAGTGGGCACGGCCACGCTGATCGGATTAGTGCCAAACATTGGTTTCCTGCCATATGTGGGCACCACGCGGGCGTTGGCCTGCGAGAGCGATATGCCAATCATGTCCTGGGGGAGGGCCATCATCGCATAATAGGCGGCAATGCCGAAATGGTTGCTGTTACGCACGGTGACGAACGCAGCGCCGGATTGCTTGGCCTTCCGAATGCAGTAATTCATCGCCTTGGTCCCGACAACCATGCCCAGTCCGCTTCCTCCATCGATTAGCGCCGTGGCCGGCGTCTCTTTCACTAACTTGATTTCCGGACGGGGATTGATACTTCCCATCTGCAGGCCAGCAACATAGTACTTTCCCAGTCGAGCCACGCCGTGCGAGTCCACTCCCCTCAAGTCGGACTGGACCAAGACATCGGCCGCTGCCTCGGCGTCTTCGCTGGGAACGTTCAGCTTCTCAAAAACACGCACCACGAACTCACGAAGCGCCCTGGCATCGACCCTGACCAACGTATTCTCCATGGACTCGCCTATCCCTCCTCGGGCCTACGTGATGATTATATCCTGACTCGCTACTTTGACCTTGAGAACATCCACCTGATTCTCCAGGCTGTCAAGTTCGTCAAGAATCGCCGTGAAATCTCCACCCTGATCCATGATCGCCAAAGACTCTTTAATCCGCTGAGCGGAGCCCAACGCCGGAATAGTGAAATTCAAACTGGTCTTTGTCCTGAAGAAGACCTTGTTTTGTATGCTTTCAAGGATATTGACCATATCGCTCAACCTTTTCAC
>JAUSEJ010000251.1 GCA_030650265.1 Dehalococcoidia bacterium
TGCCTGGACGATTTCGCCTGGAACCTTTCTTTGCCCTATGCCTGTTGTTCGTTTGGGTTATGGCGGTTGAGATAGGGGTCATGTTAGCCCTCCCCCAAATTGTGGCTCTTTCCCAGTTCGAAAGTGCTCTTGCCGACGCTCTTGCATTGCTGGTGGGAGTAGCGCCGGCCGCCTATCTCCTTGGCTTTCGTCCCATCGAGGTTCGGATCGCCGAACGAAAACGCTTGATAGATGGCCTGGAGATGCAGTTACTGGACCTATCGAAAAGCGTGCGAGAGCGAAGCGAGGAGATCGCAGCAGTCAACCAGTCGCTTCAGGGGCAGATAACCGAGCACACGCAGGAAGAAAAAGTGATTTCCCAATTGGCAGCCATAGTTGAGTCGTCTGATGATGCTATCATCGGGAGGAATCCTGGGGGTCTGATTACGGTGTGGAGCGCCGCCGCCGAGCGCCTCTACGGATACTCGGCTGAAGAGGCGAAGGGCAGGTCCGTGTCGATAATAACCCCTTCCGATCGTGCCGGCGAATTGAGGCGAATATCGGAACTAGTGATGGACGAAGAACGGCAGGACCACTATGAGACGGTACAGATCACGAAAGACGGAAGGCTGGTGGATGTTTCGGTAAGCGTTTTTCCGATCATCGACACCGATGGCAAACTAATGGGGTCCGGGATAATCGTGCGGGACATGACGGAGCGGAAGCGGTTTGAGAAGGCCATGGCGGTGGAGGCTCGGGAATGGAGGGCTACCATCGACGGCATACGGGAAGGCGTTCTGGTATTGGACGAAGCATTGAGAGTCACGCGCTGCAACAGGGCGATGCAGGAGCAGATAGGGGCGCCGTTCAGCGAGATTCTTGGGCATCCCTGCGACGAATTCATAGGCTGCAAAGCGGAGGAGGGTGAAGACCCAGTCTACATTCAAGCGTTGCATTCACGACACGAGCAATCTCAGGTCTTTGCGCAAGGCGAACGATGGATGAGCGCCACGGCGTATCCCTTGCTGGACATGGAGAACCTGGTTACCGGCGTAGTATGCGTCCTGTCAGACATAAGTGATCGCAAACGGGCAGAGGAGGCCTTGAGGGCCAGTGAAGAGAAGTTCAGGACCCTTGCTGCCTCGGCCCAAGATGCCATCATATTGGTGGACAGCCATCTGAGAATCTCTTTCTGGAACGGGGCTGCAGAATCGGTATTCGGCTATGTTGAGGACGAAGCTATCGGAATGCATCTCAATGATCTGGTCATTTCGGGCAGCGTGCCGGTGGAGGGTCAGGGCCAGTCTGTGGACTTTCCGGATCACGACATGTCCCATGGCAGAACCCGCGAATTGCGAGGCAGGCGAAAAAATGGAACTGAGCTCCCGGCAGAAGTATCTTTCTCGATGGTTCAGACCGGGGGGAATTGGGATGGAATCGCAATCGTCCGAGACGTTACGCCGCGCAAAATGGCGGAGGAGGCGCTGAAGGAGGGTGAGAAGAGGGTACGGGAACTGGCCGTGGAGTCGGTCAGGGCTCAAGAGGAGGAGCGTCAGTGGGTGGCTGATGCGATCCATGACCGCATTGCCCAGGACCTGGTGGCTGTCTTCCAGCAGCTTCAGATACTGAAACCTCTGGTCCGGCCAGATCATGGGGCGCAGCAGGCCGTGAGCCGGGCCCTGGAATTGCAGCAGAAAACCATCGCCGAGGCCAGGTCCATAATGAAGGACCTGTACTCGCCGGCGTTGGACACCTTCGGCCTGATCCCGCTCATCGAGGAAGAGCTTCATCGCTTCCAGGAAGAATCCGGTTGTCAGGCGGTCTTGAAAGTGCGCAACGGCGTCAGGTTTCCGAAGCACATCGAGGGGAGCCTGTACAGGATCTTCCACGAAGGGCTGGCCAACATCATTGGACACAGTCCTCAGGCGACGAAGGTGGAAGTCTGCCTCACGTCGGGACACGATGGAGTGACTCTCACGCTTGAGGATGACGGCTCAGGCTTTGACGTTGAGACGGCGATGCTCGGCAAGGCCTCCGGCGGTTTGATCGGCATGCGCCGTCGGGCTGAGGTGATCAGTGGTACATTTGACATAACGAGTGAAACTGGGCGGGGCACCACGGTGACCGTCCACGTGCCCGCGAAGTACGTCAGGCACCCGGAAAGCTGAGATCCTTCCCTGGCAGGGTCTTTTCAA